>JBANFU010000135.1:0-12412 GCA_037975865.1 Bacteroidota bacterium | reverse complement strand
ACAGACTCTTGCAAAGAATTTGTTGAGATCCTTGCCACCAAGTCCATCGACTTCAGTGCTACGCCTTATTCGGTTATCGTATGTAACAACGGAACAAGCACGGTTCGCGGCTGGAAGGAAGGCAAAGCCATTACTTACGCATTTGAAATCACCTCCGGTTCCGTGAAAGCTGGCGATGTCGTTTACGTTGGCGGTTCATGCATGAAAATCAATGGCACCAAACTTCGCAGCATCAACAACATGACTACCGGCGGTGATGGAGGTATCGGACAAGCCAATGCTTCTGGCGTTTTCGGCAACGGAGGCACATCGGCCGATGGTGTTGCCATTTTTGATTTGGCGCTCTCTAAAATCGATTCAATGACCGCGCCCATTGATGCGTTGTTTTACGGCAGCGCCATTGGAACATCCGTTAACAGTGCAGGCGCAGCAGGCTACCAACTCCCAAACAATGATTTGTATGCGGGCGGTAAATTGCAAACCACTTCATATGTTACGGCTGATCCCGGTGCAAACTACATCGTTGCTTCAGGAACTTACTCCACTGCTACTGGCAAATTCAGCAACAAACGCACCCACACAACCAACAGCACTTCCGCTACCGATGGCAAATCTGACATCACACTGGCCGGAGCGAAAGACACCATAAAACCCAGCTTTGTGGTTTCCATTGCCAATGGCGACAGTACAATAGCCATTCAATCCAGCATTCAACTGCTATTCAGCGAAAAAATTAGGTTGGCGGCCGGACCTGCCTGCGACAACAACAACATCGATACCCTGTTTGTATTGAAAGAAAACGACGTTAATGGCACCCTTGTATCTTTCGACGCAAATATCACCGGCAATACAATTACTGTAACGCCCACTAGTTCTCTCAAAAGTAAACAAAAGTACTACTTCGGTTTCAAAGCAACCGCAATTTCTGATAGCACGGGCAATGCAATTACTCAGAACACAACAATTTCATTCAGAACCCTGCCAGAACAAACCCAGTTCAAAGCAGGCGACCTGGCTTTTGTGGCCTATCGCATGAATGCACTCACCACCGACGATGAAATTGCGATTATCACCTTCGTCGACATCCTTCCTGGAACCCAAATCCAGATCACCGATGCCAAATTCACCACCAATTCACCCGCACAATGCGCTGGTGGTCTCACTTGGACTGCCCCAGCAACCGGCGTGGCCTCAGGCACTGTGATTAGCATCAAAAACGACCTTCCATCAGCCAACATAGGAACCCTCACAGGCACCAAGTTTGGATTGAGCAGCGGTGGCGACCAAGCCATTGTTTACGCAGGAAGCAACGCCAACCCTACCCACATCACTGCGTTGAGTTCTAACCAATGGCTTGTGGCCAACACCGTGTGTTCTGGTAGCAATTCCATGTTGCCAACATCGCTCACCAATGGCGTGAATGCCATCCAACACGCACTTACCAAAGGTGGAACAGGCTTGAACACCGCCAACGCCATGTATACCGGCAGCATGAAAGGCAGCATTGCCCAATTGAAAGCTTTGATTCACGATACCGCCAACTGGAATGGAACCGCTTCAGGATCGGCCGCACAAACCTGGCCCACATGGACCTTCCCAGGCTCTCCTTCGGTGACCAAAGCCGAATTGATCAACGCCACTACAGTTCGTGTGATTTTCAGCGCCGATATGGACAAAACATCAGCCTCAGACATCGTCAACTATACCGGCATCGCCAATTTGCAAACAGCCAATATGTCTAACAACGGAAGCAGCATTGATACCGTTACTTTAACGTATTCTACCCCATTCGTCTCTGGCCAATCATATAGTTTATTGGTTTCCAACGTGAAAGACGCCGAGGCTAGAAAGTTGTTCAACCCATATACTTTCAACTTCAATTTCAATGCGGAATTTGCCTTCGCCAGTCGATTTGTTGTGGTGAAAGAATCTGCTGGCTCAGCCATCGTTCGTGTTAATATGAAATTCCCAGGCACTGGTTCAATAAAACTCACACCCCGCTTTGGTCCTTTCAGCACCGCATTAAGCGCAGATCACACGTTTACAAGCACCACGGTCACCTTCAACAGCAGTACTTCATTTGTTGATGTCACCATTCCAATTTTTAACGACAAAGTATCAGAACAAGATGAGTACCTCAATATCCTGATGGAAAGTCCCACCGGTGGAATCATCGCTGGATTGCCTTTCTGCACTGTTTACATTCAAGACGACGATCGTGCAATCATCAATCCTGCGAGAAATATCGAATTGAATCACATTGAAAGCTTCGATCCAAACCCAACCGCGGGCAGCACAACCGAAATTGTGGTTCACGATGCCAAATCTCAGCGCTTATTCATGACAAGTGCTATACAAAAACGACTGGACATTGCCGACTTTAGCAATCCCAAGGACATCACCCTAATCAAATCTGTTGACATGACACCTTATGGTGGCATAACAAGCATCGCCGTGAAAAACGACGTTGTGGCAGTGGCTTCACCCAACGTCAATGAACAACTTGATGGACAGGTAATTTTCTTCAATACAAATGGCGATTTCATTTCTAAAGTAACCGTGGGCGCTTTACCTGATATGATTACCTTCACACCGGATGGTAAAAAGGTACTTACCGCCAATGAGGGTCAACCAAATCTCGATTACAGCATCGATCCTGAGGGTAGCATCAGCGTAATAGACATCAGTGGCGGCGCGGCCAATTTGACTCAAGCCAATGTAAAAACCATCGATTTCAAAGCGTGGAACGCAGGGGAAGCCGATTTGAAAGCCAAGGGTGTTCGTAAGTTATACTCGCTAAGTTCCATTGCACAAGACTTTGAACCCGAATACATTACCGTTGCCCCTGACAACATCAAGGCATGGGTAACCCTCCAAGAGAACAATGCCATCGCCGAATTGGACTTAAGCAACCATTCTGTCAGTGCAATCTGGGCCATGGGCACCAAAAACATGAATACCCCTGGAAATGGTTTGGATGCGAGCGATAAGAGTGGCTCTGTGTTAATCGCCAATTGGCCAATCAAGAGTTTCTACATCCCCGATGGCATTGCCAACTACACCGTTAACAACAAAACCTACCTGGTAACAGCAAACGAAGGTGACGAAAAGGAATATACTCCCCTAAATGAAAGAACCACCGTATCGGCAGTTACTCTAGACGCAACCAAATTCCCGCAAGGCGACATGCTCAAAGAAGACCACGCATTGGGTCGATTCCGCATCACCAATTTGCATGGAGACACAGACGGCGATGGTGATTTCGATGAACTGTATTCTGTAGGCAGCCGCTCCTTTAGTATCTGGGATCCTTCAACCAAATCTTTGGTTTGGGATGCAGGCGATCAGTTTGAATGGATCACGGCAAAACACCCCGCGGTGAGTCGCATCTTCAATGCCGACAATGAAAACAATACCCTAAAAGGTAGAAGTCGGGCCAAAGGCCCTGAACCTGAAGGCGTTACCGTTGCAGAAATCAACAGCAAACACTTCGCTTTTGTTGCCTTAGAAAGAACAGGTGGCGTCATGGTTTACGATATCACAAACCCCAATTCTCCTGTTTTCGAGGATTATCAAAACACGCGCAGTAACACTGCTTACACGGGTGATTTGGGACCCGAAGGCATTCAATACATCAACAACAACAATTCACCCACAGGTAAACCCTATGTAATTGTAGCCAACGAATTGAGTGGTACGATTACTGTTTTTGAAGTCATCAACAATACCCTGGTGAGCGATGTAACAGAATCAACCATCAACGAAAGTCCGTTATTGGTTTATCCCAACCCCGCTACTGGCCGGATCTTCGTGCAAAGTGCAGGGGAGATTATGGTTACCGACATGGTTGGTAAAATCATTTACAATGGACTTTCCAGCGACCAAGGCATCGATTTATCTGATGCACCAAAAGGCGTTTATTTGGTGAAAGACCGTCAAGGTAGAACCGCAAAAGTGGTGTTGAAATAACCCGTATTTTCATCAATTAAAAAGGGGAGGGGCGGCCAATGGCCGCCCCTCCCCTTTTTATCCCAACAGACCCCGGCCTACAACCGATAAATCCCGCTGATCAATCCTAATTTCCTTGGTAATACAACTCGCGAATCAATCCATCGGCTAGCCCAATTCTCGGCACACCAATACAATCGACCCCGGCCCATTTCAATACTGAAGTATAGATTTGTAACGCCGGCACAATGACCTCTGCCCGCTCCTGTCGCAAATTGTATTTGTGCATTCTCTCCGTAACCGACAATCCCATCAACTCCTTGTAAAAGGCGTCCAAGTCTCCCTTCGACAGTCCTTCATTCTGTTTTGATTTGCTGATCGAAAACAACTTATTGATGTTTCCACCGCTCCCAATGACCTCGAGCGATTTCAACCCCTTAACACTTCGTTTTACCGCAGCTTTCATCTCATCCCAAACCGCAGGGTTCACGGTTCCATGCATCATGCGAATTGTGCCCACGTTGTATGAATCTTGCAAAATTCGCTTGCCTTGCGCATACAATGTTAGCTCTGTACTTCCCCCGCCAACATCCACATACAACCGCGTAACCTCATCCAAACCCGCCTCTTTCATGTGCGTATCATAAATAATCGCCGCCTCCTCTTTACCCGTAATAATGTTAATTTCAATGCCCGTTTTCTGTGCGATGTCTCTCACAATGGCCGGACCGTTTTCCGCATCACGCATCGCTGATGTAGCACAAGCCCTGAATCGCTCCACGCCATACACCTCCATCAACAACTTAAACGATTGCATGCTTTTCAACAGCGCCTCCGCTTTGGCCTCGCCTATTCGGCCCTCCTGAAACACATCCAACCCCAAACGCAAAGGAATTCGCACCAAACTCAATTTGGTAAAATCTACTTCACTCTCATATGGAACCGCCTGGGCGACCAACAATCTCACCGCATTTGATCCGATATCAATGGCCCCCAGATTCAATTCTATATTCCTTGTCTTTTAAAAATTGATAAATTGCCAACTGGGAACGAACCACCGACTCCGATGCTTCCCGCTCCACGTAATCGTTTTTCAGCGACGCATCCAAAATTCGGGCTTTTTCATTTTCCGCCAACTGGATGTTCATAATATGTGATAATTCTTCTTTTATCTCGCGATCCTGAATCGGACAAGCAACTTCAATGCGATGGTCCAAATTTCTGACCATCCAATCTGCCGAAGAGATAAAAATTTGCTGTGCCTCACCTTTGCCAAAAATAAACACCCTCGCGTGTTCCAAATATTGATCTACAATCGAAAGTGTTTTGGGTGTTTTCTTGAATCCCTTTTGGTCCATGACCGCGCAAAAAATCCCGCGAATCACAAAACCCAAATCTACCCCCTGCTTGGCCGCAGCATACAATTCGTCGATCAGAATTTCATCCGACAAACTGTTCAACTTGATAACCACGCTGGCATCCTTTTTCTTCTTGGCCAGCGCTGTTTGCTTGGCAATGAGTCCCAAAAAATGCTTGCGCATGTTAACGGGCGCCGGCACCAATACCTTGCACGTTTTCAATGTCGCCAAATTCGGAACCGGCCTTTCCAAACAATCAAAAACCCGGTTGATATCGGCCATTATCTGTCGGTTCGATGTCAACAAACAATGGTCCGCATATACTTTAGCGGTACTCTCATTCAAATTTCCCGTACTTACAAATCCAAATTGAGTGGTCCTGTTGAATTCCCTGCGCTTAATCACACAAATTTTGGCGTGAATTTTCATCTCAGGGAGCCCGATATATACGCGTACACCCTCCTCTTCCAACCTCCGCTTCCACATCAAATTGGCCTCTTCGTCGAACCGAGCCTTCAACTCAATCACCACCGATACTTGCTTTCCATTTCTTACGGCATTGATCAATGCATTGATGACCCTTGAATCCTTGGCCAATCGATACAAGGTAACCCGAATACTCACCACCGCTGGATCAATTGCTGCCTCCCGGAATAAGTCTATCACACTATCAAATGAATGATACGGAAAATGCAACATGACATCTCGTTTGGCGATGACATCCATGATTCTACAGGGTTGCACGAGCAACGGATGAACAAAGGGCTTCGGACGAGATTCGCGATCTGTAAAAACCTCTTTGGGAAAATCCATGAAGTCTTTGAAATTGTGAATCCTGCCGCCTGGAACCATGTGATCCTTTTTATTCAATCCCAAACGCCGCATCAAGAAATCCAACAAATTGGGATCAATTTGTTTATCGTAAACAAACCGTGTAGCTTTTCCCTTTTTTCGGTTTTTCAACCCTTTTTCCAAATCATCAATCAGATTCGTATGAAAATCACTATCCAAATCCAACTCGGCATCACGCGTCACTTTGATCAAATGCCCCATGAACTTATCAAAACCAAAAGGCGCAAACAAATATGGCAAATTGTAGCGCACGATATCCTCAAGTAAAATCAAATCTTGCGTGCCCTTGGCAGAGGGCAACACCACCACCCGCGGCAAATCGCCTACCGGTATTTCAATCAGTGCATAGCGATGCATCATCGCACTTTGTGAATGGCCCAAAACACAAGCCAAATAAACAGACCGATCCCGCAACAAAGGCATCGCCGGAATGGACTCAATCATCAAGGGCACAATGCGGGTGTGCAACCGCTCTTCGAAGTAATTCTCTACAAATTCTTTCTGCGCCTTGTTGAGTTGTTTGTCGGTTTTGAAGTAAATTCTCTTACTCTCCATTTCCGCCACCAACTCGCGATAAATTCGCTCAAATTGGGCCTGCTGTGAGAGCACCACCGACATAATCTGCGATAAAATTTTGTCGGGATTTTGCTCCAAATGCATCTTCGCTTTACTCGGAGCAACCTTCACCATTCGGTTCAATGTAGCCACCCGAACACGAAAAAACTCATCCAAATTGTTCGAAAAAATCCCCAAAAACCGCAAGCGATCATGCAAATGGTTCTGCTCATCTTCCGCCTCTTGCAACACCCGACCGTTGAACGACAACCAGCTTATATCCCTGTTAATCAATGACTTTTTCAAAATGATAGACGAATTATTCCAATCTTCAAATATGGCACCTTGAAACACCGCCCTTCATTACCCTTTGAATAAGGATATGTTTATTTACCATTAACAAAACGGAAAACACAGCGATAATATCCGAAATATTCCCCTAACAACATCGCAACATAAAAACATCAATTTCAACGCAATAACCCAACATACCAATGGGTATTTCGCTCTCACATGGACACCCAAAAAAGAGCGATACAAGTTTGCGTCCTCAGCGACCTTCATCTCGGCACCTTCGGCTGTCACGCCCAAGAAATCTGTGATTACCTCAAATCCATTCAACCCGAGATTCTTGTGCTCAATGGCGACATCATCGATATCTGGCAATTCAGAAAATCGTACTTCCCCCCGCAACACATGCAGGTGATTCGCGAGATCTTGAAACTCAGCACAACCGACACTCAAGTATACTATATCACAGGCAACCACGATGAAGCCTTGCGCCGATACAGTGGCACACAGTTGGGAAATATTCTGCTCGACGACAAACTGGTGCTACAGCTAGATGGCAAGAAAGTCTGGATTTTTCACGGGGATGTATTCGACGCCACCACCCAGGGATCGGCCAAATTGTTGGCACAACTGGGAGGCAAAGGGTATGACATCCTCATTTGGTTAAACCACCGCATCAACCAGCTGCTGAAACTCATGGGCAAAGAGCGAATGAGCCTAAGCAAACGCGTCAAAGAAAGCGTAAAAAAAGCCGTTTCATGGATCAACAACTTCGAGGAAACCGCAGCAGAATTGGCCATCGACGCCCAATATCACACCGTCATTTGTGGACATATCCATCAGCCACAAAAACGCATCATCAAAAACGAAAAAGGAGAAGTGCTTTACTTGAACTCCGGCGACTGGATTGAAAATCTAACCGCTTTAGAATACGTAAATCAAGCTTGGAGCATTTACCAACACCCCATTTCCCATACCAAAAAGACCCTGCCAAGTGCCGAACTCGCAGAGTTAAACGCCTTGAAGAAACCCATCCTCCCCGATGTGCTTGGTCAACAAATCGCGGCCATCGTAGGAAATCCATCGGCCATCTCGTTCTCATGAAAATATTATACGCCGTACAAGCCACCGGCAACGGACACATTAGTCGGGCCGCAGAAATCATCCCGCTGCTTCAAAAATATGGCGAGGTAGATGTCATGCTGAGCGGCAATAACGCCCACCTGCCCGTTCAACTGCCTGTGAAATACAAGAGCAAGGGCGTGAGCCTGTTTTATAAGCACGGCGGTGGATTGAACTACAAGCGCATGTTGAAACAAATCAACCCGTTTCAGTTGTGGCGCGATATCAAAAATTTACCCGTTGAGGCCTACGATCTGGTTATCAACGATTTTGACTTTGTTACGGCGATGGCCTGCAAGAGAAAAAAAGTTTTTAGCGTACAAATAGGCCATCAAGCGAGCTTTCAATATCCGGAATCGCCCCGACCTACAAAGTCAGACCGTTTGGGAGAATACGTATTACAACATTTCGCACCGGCGTCACACTACATCGGTTTGCATTTTCAACCCTATCATCCCCAAATCCTACCGCCCATCATCGGAGAGTCCATCAGGACTTCCATGCCAACACACCAGGCACACATTACGGTTTACCTCGCACAGTATGGAATCGATGAGTTAATGAGGCAATTCAAAAGCCTCACCCACCTTAAATTTCATATTTTCAGCGCTGAAGTTTCCAAACAGGAACAAAAAAACAACTGCACCCTGTTTCCGCTGGGCAAAGAATCTTTTTCCCACTCCATGATCCACTCCCAAGGCATCATCACAGGTGGTGGCTTTGAAACCCCAGCCGAGGCCCTCTTTTTGGGTAAAAAAATCATCAGCATCCCCATCAAAGGACAATACGAGCAACATTGCAACGCAGAGGCCCTAAAATCATTGGGGGCCAAAGTGTTGTATGATATCGACATTCATTTTGGCGCTGAAGTAGATCAATACTTCGACGGAACTCCAAACACGGAAATTCCAGAAAACCTATTCTGGAGCAACCAGCGCATAGTAGACAAATTCATGAACTTGGCACTCATTGCCAAGCAAAAGCACCACAATCAAGACACCCCACTGCCGGGCGCCACGCTGCTGGAAGGACTCATAAACACCAATTTTCCATCCGCGTCTTCTGCCATCAATATCATGCCTTGACTCTCGATACCGCGCATTTTTCGCGGTGCCAAATTGGCCAATAGCAGCACTTGCTTACCCACAACCTCCTCGGGTTGAAAATGGAGTGCGATGCCGGATACCACCGTGCGTTCCTCGTCGCCTACTTGCAGGGTCAATTTTAACAATTTATCGGCTTTCTCCACTTTTTCACAAGCAATCACCGTGGCCACGCGCAAATCCAACTTCGCGAAATCATCGTAGGTAACTTCCGCCTTGGCTTCAGTGAACACCGCTTCCGTTTCCGCGGATGTGGCCGTGGCGGTACCCGCCACGCCACCCACTGCACTGGCCGCGCTAGCGGCCGCCGTTGCCTGCAATTTGGCAATCTGTGCCTCAATGACATCGTCCTCTATTTTTTGAAACAGCAATCCCGCCGCACCCAAAGTATGTCCAGCCGCCAACTCCATCCACAAACCATCGCCCCCACCAGAAAGCCAAAACAACTGCTTCTGCTGTGAAGACACATCGGCGCCCAATTGCGACAGCAATCGACCACTTGCTTCCGGCATAAATGGCTCCATCAACAACGCCAAATTATACAATACTTGCACGGCCTCACTCAATACCATCGCCGTGGCTTCCGCATCCGTTTTGATCAATTTCCAAGGCTCGTGTTCCGCCAAATACTTGTTTCCCAAACGCGCCAACTCCATCATTTTGAATTGTGCATCACGGAATTGATAATTCGACAACAAATCCACCACTGGGCGTACATATTCCGCCACCATCGGGTGTTCCCCAACATGGCTGCGATCAAACAAAGCATAAGGTTCTTTCACCACCGAAACTACCGGCATCACCCCCTCGTAATACTTCTGCATCAACACCAATACCCGGTTGGCGAAATTGCCCAAAATTCCCACCAATTCTGAATTGACACGGGTTTGGTAATCCTTCCAAGTAAACTCACTGTCCTTGTTTTCCGGTGCAATCGATGTCAACACATACCGCAACTCGTCCTTCCGGTTCGGCAACTCCTCCAAATATTCGTTCAACCACACCGCCCAATTTCTGCTGGTCGATATTTTCTGTCCCTCCAAATTCAAAAACTCATTCGCCGGCACCTGCTCTGGCAACACATAACCATCGCCACGCAAATGCAACATCGCGGGGAATATGATACAGTGAAAAACAATGTTATCCTTCCCAATAAAATGGACCAATTTGGAATCGCCCGTCCACCACTGCTCCCAGTCTTGCGGACGCAATTCTTTGGTGGCCGAAATATATCCAATGGGCGCCTCAAACCAAACATACAGCACTTTACCATCAGCACCCTCCAGAGGCACAGGCACGCCCCACTCCAAATCACGGGTCATCGCCCGAGCACGCAAACCTTCGTTCAACCAACTCTTACACTGACCGTAAACATTGCTTTTCCAGTGCGATTTCGACCCCAACCAATCATTCAAAAACGACGTCTGGATTTCGTCTAAGGGCAAATACCAGTTGATTGTTTCACGCTTCACCGGAACGGTGCCACTCAATGCCGATGTGGGATTTAACAATTCATTCGGACTCAAAGTACTCCCACACTTTTCGCACTGATCCCCATACGCACCCTCACTTTTACAAGAGGGACAAGTGCCCACAATGTAGCGATCGGCCAAAAACTGACCCGCCTGCTCATCGAAATACTGCTCAGAGCGAATCTCTTTAAAAGCCCCTTTGTTGTACAAATTTGTGAAGAATGCCTGCGACAATTCCTTGTGAGTGGCGTTGGATGTGCGTGAGTAAATATCAAACGAAATACCCAATTCCTTGAAAGAATCACCAATGATTTTGTGGTACCGATCCACCACGTCTTGCGAAGTAATCCCTTCTTTGCGGGCACGCAACGTAATGGGCACACCATGCTCATCACTGCCACAAATGAACAAAACCTCCTCCCCACGCAAACGCTGAACGCGCGCATGGATATCGGCAGGAATATAAACCCCCGCCAAATGACCGATGTGAACAGGCCCATTGGCGTAAGGAAGTGCAGCAGTAATGGTAATCTTCGACATGAGACTGCAAAGATACTTTTACCGCGAATAAATCTGTAGGTATTTCTGCACGCTTTGTTTGTAATACGGCTTAAACGCAGGCTGAATTCGCCTCAACGCTTCCCGCTCACTCGCCTTCTTGCGCGCTTCCTCGGCCAATTCGGGTGGCACGGTAGGCACAAAATTGGGGGCTTGACTCGATTCTCTGCGGTCTTCCTGATCTTGCTTGCGCTCGGCTTTTTCATGCTCCAACAACCGCGTCATGATCTGCTTTTGGCGCTCCAACGATTGCGGCGTCACTTTGCCATTCACCAAATCTTTCTCGTTTTGCTCCATGAGCTTTTCTACCTCCTGCAACGCATTCGACAGGCCCTGTTTACCCTCCTGACCCAATTCCTTGCGCAATTGTTCTACTTGCCGCCTCAACGCCTCTTGCATCAACGCCATTTTGGCCAATTCTTCATTCAATTCTCTTTGCGATGGCTCCCCATTTTCTCCTGGCGATTGCGGACTCCCTCCTTGGGGCTTTCCATCCTGACCCGGCTTGCCCTGCTTGCGTTGTTGCATTTTTTGCAACTGCTCGCCCAAGGCCTTCTGCGACTCACTCAACTTGCTACCAGGCTTGGGTTTTCCCTGTTTGCCCTGACCCGATTTGTTGGGATTATCACAGCTTTTATCGCCCTCCTTTTTCTGTTCGCTGTTCATCTGCTGCTGCATGTTCTGCAAACTCTCCATCAACATGTCGGCCAAATTATTGAGGCCGGTCATCACAAACTGTTGGTGCTGGGCCGCGGAACGTGGGTTTCTCACCTTCATTTTCTCCAACGACATCGCCATCTGCGCATTCACCCGACTCATCTCCCGCGTAACAAACTGATTGATCATGGTTTGTCGCTTCGCCAAGGCCATCAGACTGTCCTCAATGAACATCAACGACTCTTTCAACCGCATTTGCTCCCGGTTCAACGCCACCTGTTTGGGATTGTCGGGATTCATTTTCCGCAACTCCGTGAATATCGATTCTTGTCGGTTCGATGCATCAATCAAATTCTCTAACAACGCCCGCAACGCTTGATAATCCTCAGCCATCCGCTGCTTCTGTTCCTGCTCAAACGACGCTTGCATCTTTTCCATCGCCTCTTTCATCTTTTGCGCCGATTTCTTCATTTGCTCAGTAGCCCCCGATTTACGG
>JBANFU010000229.1:0-9150 GCA_037975865.1 Bacteroidota bacterium | reverse complement strand
GCTCTACGGCCTGTTATTACATGATTCAAAAGAACACGATTTGGACCGGTATGGCTGTCGGGTTTCGGAGTCGCGAGGTGATTGGCGCTCGGTGATTGTTGGGTTGAGGGAATTGGATTTGAAAGGATTGGGCGCATTTTCGGCGATGCGAATATGGATGATGTTTTCACGCGATTCTGGCGTCATGAAGGATGCGTTGTTTGGGAAGATTGCCAAAGGGGTTTACGGCTTGGTTCAAGATGCTTGTAATTTTAGGTTGCAAGATTTTTTGGATTATTTGCCTGCTGAGGAGGCGGCGAAGTTGGATAGCACGTTGGTGAAGCCGGACGTTGGAGAGGGCGGTTTGCGGAATCCCCGCTCGAGGGTGGCACGGAGCAGGGCCGCGAACGTAGTGAGCGGCGATTACCACATGGCCATTTTTTATGGTTTGAGCCATCGGGAATCACTGCAGGCGTTTTTATCGGCCATGAAGGTATATCCTTCGAGCACAGCCACAACATCGGAAAAATCGTACAAAAAGAAACGCAGTTTTCGGGGGTTAGATGATTTTCACCATTTGGTGTTGCTCGAGCCCAATGTCCAGAGAACGGTGGGCAATGATGTGAACTCGCATCGAGATCCGTTCGACGAGGCCATCAAGCGGGAACAGCTCGCCAATTACTGGGAACGATACGGTAAAGCTTTGGATATTCAGGTGGATGTGATACCCGCTTCTACCGGTGTGGCAGGGTTGTCGACTGATTTGTTGAATCGACAGATGTTGATCAACGACTGGATGATGGAGCGAATTAACAACGATACGCAATCGATGGTGTTGTACGGTAGCCGTCAAATTGAGGAGGCGATGGGTGGCGATAAAAACCGTTATTTGGCTTGGACCGCTGTGGAGTCGACACTGATTCGCAGGGAGTTTAAGGTGACCAACTTGCTGCTATGTATGGTGTTGTATCCCATTTTGCCTTACTATCTGTATTATCAGTTGGGTAGTGAGCGCGAGTACGATGAGTTTTTATTGGTTTATGATGTGGTTAGCGGGAAATTGATTCAAGTAAAAGAGGATCAGTTTACCCATCGCTGGCGAAATGATTTTGTGAAAGCGCGTGTGTTTAACAATTTGTATTACTTGGTACATGGAGGGAAATAAAATGAAAAAGGGAATTGTTATTCTACTGTGGTATATCGGTATTGCGGGATTTGCCTCAGCCGAGACGTTGTTGGCCGAGGGAAAAGTGCCTCCATTTAACCCGGGTTATTTGGGTAAAAAGCAGGCATTTTCTGTTCAAGGGGTGTCGAATTTCGCGGGTTTCTTTAGGGATACGATGCGATACCAGAACAATGTGGCCTTTCTTTATGAGGTTTCAAGAAAATCCAGTTTGTCGTACCAATTTGGTTACAAAACCTACAAGAGATCACTCAACAACGTGGATTGGCGGGATTACAGCATGCAAGTGGTTGAGCCAGGAAGTGGCTGGAGTGGTGATCAGTTCTACATGCCATCGGGAACCATGAAATTCAACTATTCCGAGTTTACCGTGGGCGTAAAAAATTATTTGAGAGCCACAGGTGCAACGGCGCCGTTTGGTGGGTATTTATTGGCCAATGTGAATTTTGGAATCGCAAATTGTTTGTCTAATAACCTCCACTGGGAAAATTACTATTCCTCTTCTACATTCGATACACTGGATCGTGTAGGAAATTCGGGGGTGGCGGCGAGCATCTTTTCGATAGCCTATGGATTTGGCACTCGGAACATGATTACTGATGAGTTGGGTATTGGATTTGAAGTTACTTCGGGACTTACATTGACGAATTCTGCGGGCGTGAAACTGTATGTGATTGATTCTTACAGCGACGGATATGATGTGTCTACTCAACAGGCGTTAATGACCAGTGTGATGTTGCGCGAAATCAATAAATCCCAGTGGATACAATTTAAGGTTGGCCTAAGCTATTTGTTCTAAGGAGCTATAGAGTTTTAGTTTCTACAAATTTCCTGTGGTGTGTCGAGGTGGGCATATAACAAGAGAGGGCCTCGTTGAAAACGAGGCCCTCTCTTGTTGGAGCGAACTCCTATATACTGGTAATTTGGTTGACAGCCCCGGCCCTGCCGGGACTGTTTCCCCTGGGTGCTAATTAGGCCAAACGGGCTTTCAATTCGCTGTTCAAGGCTTCCAAGAAGTCTTCAGTGTACAAGTATTGATCCTCAGACACTTTGTTGCCATAGATACAAACAGCCAAGTCTTTGGTCATCTTGCCACTTTCAACTACGTCGATACACACTTGCTCCAACGTCTGACAGAAGTTGATCAAGGCGTCGTTGCCATCCAAGCGACCTCTGTGCTCCAAACCGCGGGTCCAAGCGAAAATGCTGGCGATGGGGTTGGTGGAGGTTTTTTGTCCTTTTTGGTGTTGGCGGTAGTGACGTGTAACGGTGCCGTGCGCAGCTTCTGCTTCCATGGTTTTTCCATCGGGAGTAACCAAAACGCTGGTCATCAATCCCAATGAACCAAATCCTTGAGCTACGGTATCAGATTGAACATCGCCATCGTAGTTTTTACAAGCCCAAACGAAGTTTCCGTTCCATTTCAAAGCAGAGGCAACCATATCGTCGATCAAACGGTGCTCATAGGTAATGCCAGCGGCATCCATTTGTGTTTTGAACTCGGTTTGGTATACGTCTTCAAAGATGTCTTTGAAACGACCGTCGTACTTTTTCAAAATGGTGTTTTTGGTGCTCAAGTACAGAGGCCAACCCTTGGCCAAGGCTTGGTTGAAGCAGGCACGGGCAAATCCTTTGATACTTTCATCGGTGTTGTACATCGCCAAAGCAACGCCATCGCCCTTGAAATTGTATACTTCATGCTCGATAACTTGTCCATCCTCACCTTCGAATTTGATGGTCAATTTGCCTTTGCCTTTGGTCACGAAATCTGTGGCGCGGTATTGATCGCCAAAGGCGTGACGGCCAATGCAGATAGGGGCTGTCCAATTGGGAACGAGGCGAGGTACGTTTTTGCAAACGATGGGTTCGCGGAAAACGGTTCCGTCAAGGATGTTGCGGATGGTGCCATTGGGGCTCTTCCACATTTGTTTCAATCCAAATTCTTCAACGCGGGCCTCGTCGGGCGTGATGGTAGCGCATTTGATTCCCACATTGTATTGTTTGATGGCTTCTGCCGCATCGATCGTTACTTGGTCGTTGGTGGCATCGCGATGCTCCATTCCGAGGTCGAAATATTTAATGTCGACATCCAAATAAGGAAGGATCAATTTGTCTTTGATGAAGCGCCAAATGATGCGGGTCATTTCATCACCATCAAGCTCTACTACGGGATTGGCTACTTTGATTTTCATGATTCTATGGTTGAATTTCGTGGTGCAAAGGTAAGGTTTTTTACCTGTTTATGGGAACTTGGGGAACTGTTGGAAATCGGGCTTTCGCTTTTCTAAAAACGCGTGTTTCCCCTCCTGTGCTTCCTCGGTGAGGTAATATAGGAGGGTAGCATCGCCGGCGAGTTCCATGAGGCCGTGTTGACCATCGAGTTCTGCATTGAATGCTCGCTTCAACATACGCAGAGCCATCGGTGATCTTTCTAGCATGGTATTGCACCAGTCGATGGTTTCATCTTCTAGCATCTCCAGGGGCACAACTTTGTTCACCATGCCCATTTTTTCTGCCTCCTCTGCGGTGTATTGACGGCACAAGAACCAGATTTCGCGGGCTTTCTTTTGGCCTACGTGGCGGGCCAAATAGCTGCTGCCAAATCCACCATCGAAACTACCCACTTTGGGGCCGGTTTGACCAAATTTGGCGTGTTCCGCGGCCAGGGTGAGGTCGCAAACCACGTGAAGTACGTGTCCACCACCAATGGCATAGCCATTTACCATGGCCACCACGGGTTTGGGTAGGGAACGGATTTTTTTGTGCAAATCCAGCACATTCAAACGTGGAACGCCATTGTCATCAACGTATCCGCCTACGCCTTTTACATTTTGATCCCCGCCTGAACAGAAGGCTTTGTCTCCCACACCGGTGAGGATGACCACGCCGATGTCGGCCCGTTCGCGACACACATCGAAGGCATCGAGCATATCCATGACCGTTTGTGGACGGAAGGCATTGTACACTTCGGGGCGGTTGATGCTGACTTTGGCGATGTTTCCGTGCTGTTCAAACAGGATATCAGAGTAGGTTTTGATGGGGGTCCATTGACGTTGACTCATGGCTTTTTTAATTACTGCAAAGATACGAAAAACACGCGGGTGTTTCACGAAAAAAGCCCCGTCATCGACGGGGCTCTGATCGGTTAAACCAACATAAATAGCCTATGTGGAATGTCTTAGCTCATCTTTAGCGTGATGCCAAATTGTAATGATTGGGTGCTGGCCCCTTGGTCTTTTTTGAATAGGTCTGTCATGGGGTAACGCAGGTAGAGACCCACATCGCCATAACTGATGTTTACGAAGGGCGAAAGGTAAAAATCGTTTACGTTGAAATCGTCGAACTGCTTTTCTACGTTCCCTCCGGTTTGTTTGATTTTGGTATGGGTTCTAACCCTATATCCGGTATGTACACCCACTTTGGCACTAAATTTTGAATTATCTCCTGGACGATCTTGGAATCCGAGGGCCACAGGAACGCCGATGTAGTTAACCACCAATTTGGATTTTTCTACGGGAATGGGATCAACCAGCGGACCGCCCACTTGAATGGCCGTGAATTCGGGCTGGTTTTCTGTGAGTCGGGTAAACTCATTTTGAAAACGGTAGTTGTGTATGTCGTAGCGAACCCCAGTGAAAATTCTCACTTTGCCTCGGATAAGGTTAAAGCCCCACAGTTGTTCTATTCCGAAGTGGATGCTCTTGGCATTGTCCAATTCGGGCAAATAGTTGGATTGGTTACCCAAGGCGGTGGGCAGGGTTTTCATGGTGCTTTCATCAATCATTTGCGAGTTGTAACCCCAGTATTGTTTGGTTTCTTCGATGGTGGCTTTGGGTTTGCGCGGCCGTCTTACGATGTGAAAGGTATCGCGATCGATAATTTCAATGTGAATGTCGTTCATGCCTTCTTTGATGTCGATTTTCATTTCCGCCGCTTCATCTTTAATTTCTTTTTTAATTTCCTTGACCACCTCTGAGATAAGACTATCGGTAATCGAAATGAGGGTGTCTGCATGGATGGTGTCGATCGACTGAGAACGCAGCAAAGGGGTTCCGCTGAGAAAGGCCAATAGGGTTGCGATGATGGTTTTTTGTATCATACGATTTGAATTATTCGGGATTAAATGAGGTTAAAATGACGTTGTTTTCTAGGGTGAGTCCTACCTGGAATTCGGGCATCCAATCTTGGTCTTTGTTCACTGTTTTAACGTTGACATGCGGGAGGTGTCCATTTTCGACCATTCTCCTTGCGTCGTGATAGAAGGATTTCAGCAGTTCTCTTTTGGTTTTGGGTGTGCGCTGAGCGATGGCTGATTGGATTGTCTCGCTGGGAAGTGGCTTGCTGCTCGATTTTGCGTTGTTTTGCGAGGCCAATACTTCAGTGCCTCTTCGGAAGTTGCTGTCGTTCACATTTTTAACTTTACGAATGGGTTCCGTGGCCAAAATCAGGGGATGTACCCCAGTCTCGTTGAGGGCCTCTGATTTCAAGCTCCCCAAATTTCCTGTTTGGGTGGGAGTGGAAAGCTGAGACAAGATTGCACGTCCTTTGTTGATTTCGCGGTGATCGTGATCTTGGGTCCATGGCTCGGATTCGGGGGTTCCGGGTGTGGTTTTGTCAGTGACCGGGTTATCAGAATGCGTGGCAATGTTGATGGGGGTCTGGATGTGTGTAGAAACGGTTGGTCGGAAAATCCAGAGTATCGCCAATGCCGCTGCAGCCGAAAAAGAAATATAAAATAGAACCGTGCGGCTTGAGCCCTTTTTCTTCAATGATGAGGCATCGGGAAAAGGGGTGAAGGTGGGTTGCAGATAGGTTTGAGCCAGGGCCTCGTAATGGGCTTTGAGATTGGCATCGTCCCCCATCGCTTTGAATAATTCCTCGGCGGCAGGCTTTGTCAAATTGCCTTCCAACAGTTCAAACAACTGCCATTCTTGCTCTTCTGAGATTTTCGATGGTTTCATGGTGTTTAAATGAGGTTGTGTGGATTGCCTATGATGTCTTTGAGCGCTTGTCGGCCACGGAAAATATTCACCTTGACTTGTGATTCGTTGAGACCGGTGATTTCCCCAATTTCCGCATAAGAATAGCCTTCGTAATCGCGCAGCAAGATCACAGTTCTTTGGATTTTACTGATTTGTGTGAGGGCTTTTTCTAGGGATTCCATCAGGCCTGTGTAAGCAGTCGCTTCTGTGGAGGGATGTTTACTGTACGATAACTGATCGATATCTTCTGTGGGTTTTTGCGTTCGCCAGTTGTCTACCATGCTGTGATAGGCCGTTGTGAACAGGTAACTTTTGGCGGTGTCGATATTGACGGTTTCGCGTTTCATCCAGAGCTTTTCGAATGTTATTTGTACAATTTCTTTGGCATCGTCGGTATTGCGCAATTGTTTAAGCGCGAATCGGAAAACCGCACTGCTGTGGAGATCCACGCACTTGTTATATTCCGATACCGTCATGCAGCTGTTTGTTATTACGCGAAAGGGATGCCAAAAGTTACATTACCTTTGAAAAAAATCGCTTGAGGGAATGAAATGGTTTGAATCATGGTTTGATACGCCCTATTATCATGCGCTGTATCAGCATCGAAATGAGGCGGAGGCGGCGGCTTTTATGGATCGTTTGGTATCGCATTTGGGACTATCCCCTGGGATGAGGGTTTTGGATGTGGCCTGTGGCAAAGGTAGGCATAGTGCGTATTTGGCATCTAAAGGATTGCAAGTATGGGGACTGGATTTGAGTGAGAATAGCATTCGCATTGCCCGGGAATTGGGTGTGGCGAGGGCTACGTTTGCAGTGCACGACATGCGGGTTGCATATCCTGTGCCGGCCATGGCGGCTGTTTTTAATTTGTTTACAAGCTTTGGGTATTTTGATGATCCTGCCGAGGATGCCCGTGTATTGGTCAACATGGCTGAGGCTTGTGAGGAGCAAGGGTATGTGGTACAGGATTATTTGAATGCCGCTTCCGTATTGGATCACCTTCCCCAGGAAGCTGAGTTGATGCGTGGGGGCTATACATTTGTTACGCGGAAATATCGAACAGCAACGCACATCGTAAAGGACATTGAAGTGAGAGATGGCGACGCCGTGTTCCACTTTCAAGAGCAAGTTCGCATCTTCGATTTGGAAACGCTGTTGGGGTTGCATGAATCGGCGGGACTGAAGGTCTTGGATGTATTTGGCGACGACCAATTGGGGGCGTTTGATGCCAAAGTTTCGCCGCGTATGGTGGTGGTTTCTCAGAAAAGTTGATCTTCGTTTCCTATGTTGTTCGTTTTAGATTTTTTTGATCGCGATTTGTTTGTATTGATCAATCAGCGATGGGCTTCGCCGGTGGTAGATCCAATGATGATTTTTCTCAGCAGCAAGTGGGCATTCATCCCTTTGTATGTTGTCTTTATAGGATTTTTTTGGCGGAAATTCGGTGTGAAATGCTGGATCCCCATTTTGCTAACGGTCACATCTTTTGGGTTGGCCGATAGTATCAGTTCGAGAATTTTCAAGCCGGGATTTGCCCGAGTTAGGCCGGCGTTTGAACAATCATTGCATCCTCGATTACCAGACGGTGAACCCGGCAGTAGGTATGGGTTTGTTAGCAGTCACGCCGCCAATTCGTTTGCGGTTTTCTCTACGGCGATGATGTTGTTGGGGCTGGGACGTCGTTGGCGTTTGGGTTTGATGTATTTGGCTTCTGCCATTGCCTACTCGAGGGTTTATTTGGGTGTGCATTACGTTGGGGATGTGTTTTTTGGGGCATTGCTTGGGTTGTTGATTGCGTGGAGTATGGTGTGGATCTTTGAGAAGCAGGTGTTGCCCCGGGGTGTGATGAACCACTAGAAACTAGTAACTTCGCGACATGTCGTACGAATTTATTTTGGTAGATGCCCAAGTGGCTCCTTTTGTTGCGAAGATTCAGTTGAACCGTCCGAAAGAATTGAATGCCCTTAACTTACAGTTGATGGGTGAGATTCGCGATGCATTGCAGGTGTTGGACAATGATGAATCGGTGCGAGCCATCGTGATCACGGGCAATGAGCGGGCGTTCGCTGCCGGTGCCGACATCAAGCAGATGGCAGGTAGAACGGCGATCGACATGTTGAAAATTGATCAATTCAGTACTTGGGATAGTATCCGAAAGACAAAAAAGCCCATCATTGCGGCGGTTTCTGGTTTTGCCTTGGGCGGCGGTTGTGAGTTGTGTATGTTATGCGATATGATTGTGGCCAGTGAAACGGCGCAATTTGGTCAGCCCGAAATCAACATCGGTGTGATGCCTGGGGCTGGGGGAACGCAGCGATTGACGCGGGCTGTTGGCAAGGTGAGGGCGATGGAGATGGTGTTGACTGGGAAGTTTATCACGGCGGAGGAGGCGAAGGCGGCGGGGTTGATCAATAAAATTGTGCCGGTGGAATTGTATTTGGACGAAGCCATCAAATTGGCGTCTGACATTGCGGGGAAATCGCCCATTGCGGTTCAGATGGCGAAGGAAAGTGTATTAAAGGCTTTTGACAGCCATTTACAGGAGGGGTTGTATTTTGAGCGTAAGAACTTTTATATGCTGTTTGCAACGGAAGACCAGAAAGAGGGTATGGCTGCGTTTGTGGAGAAGCGAAAAGCCGATTTCAAAGGGAAGTAAACAATCAAAGTACGAGACTGACGGTGTCGGGCGGCGTTGGAATGTATGCTCGGTGCGGTTTTAGGATTGGAATGATATAAAAAGAGAGGGCCTCGTCGCAGACGAGGCCCTCTCTTTTTGAAGATTGTTATGGGGTGAAATTATTTCACGTCAGCCCAAGCAGCGTTGATCAAGAACCAAGGCTTTGCAGGGTTGTCGGTAACTTTTCTCCATACAGCTACAACCACACCAGTGTTGGCAGGGTTCCAGCTCCACCAAGGCAAACCGAAAGACGCATATTTGTCTTTCACAGCTTGAGGGATGGCAGTGTAAGTCCAAGAAAGTGACTTTTCTACTTCTGCGTTGGCAGC
>JBANFU010000190.1:0-3760 GCA_037975865.1 Bacteroidota bacterium | reverse complement strand
ATTGAAGGTGAGGGTGAAATCGCGTTTATGCCGTTGATGGGCTGGAAACAGCATCGGATTTTTCGTCGCACCCGCCTTTTGACTTTACCCAGCCGGGTATGGGTGCCATTTAAGGATACCACCTTGGATGGCGACAGTGGGATTTACAAGGAAAAAATTCTGCGGGTTCGGGGAAGATTGGTTACGGCAACTGATAGCGGCGCTTGGATCTATCAACATGGGAAAAAGCGGGTGGTTTACGTGCCGTATACCCAAACCGCCATCATCAAAAGCGGGAGTTCAACCGGAAGAACGATGTATTTGGCGATCATGCCCGTGGCTGCACAAATCGCCACATGGGCTGCCTTGGATGCGGCCAACGCGGATATTTATGGGAGTGGCAAAGGAATTGTTGGAGCTGCCGTTATTTTTCTGACGGGTTGTACAGACATGATGCTGTGGATGGATTATATGGATAAAAAAAGCCATAGTCCATTATGCAATCTCCACATTAATGGTTCTAGGGTAACAGGTCTTTATTACAAGCGTTACGCAGAAGGAGGGTGGGCGCAGTCGCGCCCCGGAGTGGTTGAAGTTATGTTCTCGAGAGGTGGGGTGAATCTTTTTCCACGGACATACGTGCGAAGAACTTCCGTGAATGCCGCTTTATTCCCTCAAAGAGCTACGCCTAAATAGATTCGTTTAATTCGCGTATTTTTGGGAATTCGACCATGACAAAAATTTATCATTTCTCGTCGCAAATGCTACATAAATTAAAAGTTCTTTTCTTTTTGGTTTGGCTTGCTCTACCATTGGTGGTTAAAGCCCAAAAGGCCGGTGATACCATCCGGGTGAAAACCTTCCATTACGGCACCAACAACCGGGATACCCTCGCCAATTTTCCCGACGGTAAATTGGAGTATGAAAAGATCATTTTGCGCTATGCGATGCGCTGTAAAAACGGGCTGATATCAGACGGAACCAACCGGAACAAGGGCTGTGGCGAGTGGGATTATTCCTGCAATACATTCTTGGTGGATTCTTCCAAGGTGGAAGTAATCCCCCAAACGGCGCCCAAATTTGTGGTATCGAACTTTTCAGGCAACCAATTTGCCTACACCGCGAAACCGGTGTACGATTATTATGATTATACCGTAAAACAGGTGTCGGTGAGTGCAAAAACCAATACCGCGGACTACACGGTGGGATCGGCCTCCAACATCCTATACGAAGTACTCAATACCCGACAGAATTCAGGCAAAATGCAGATTCTGTATCGGGCCCAAGAACTCCTTAACGCAGGTTTCACGGCGGGAGATATCCAAGGCATCGCCCTCAATGCCCAAACTGGAGGAGTAGCCAATTTTCTGCGTGTGAGCATCCAACAAACCACCCTCAACCGACTGGATCCCAAGACGCCCATTACCACCGGATTTACGGAAACATATTACAATACCTATGATTTTGTACAGGGCAAGAACGAAATAATCTTCCATACCCCCTTTACTTGGGATGGCGTGAGTAACCTCCTTATTGAATGCACGCATACCAACAACACCCCATCTCAAGGTGTTGTCCTCCTGGGATATACCGATACGGCTGATTGTTCGCTGGTTGCCATCAACAACTATGCGGTGGATTTGGGTTCGAACGGACAGGTGAACCTGCTCGCTGATAGTTTTGCAACCATCAACAGAGAACTGTCTGTGGCTTTTTGGGCCAAGGGCGATGCCAAAGCCCTGCCAACCAATACCTCGGTTTTATACGCCTGGAACACCGATCCCAACCAACGGCAATTGAATATCCATTTTCCATGGTCGGACGGAAACATCTATTTTGATTGTGGCTACGCGGCTGGAGGATTTGATCGCATCAATAAAGCCGCCACGCCTGCCGAATACGAGGGCAACTGGAATCACTGGGTGTTCACCAAAAACAGCGCCACCGGGGTGATGAATATCTACCTTAACGGCACCCTCTGGTTATCAGGCAGTAGCAAAACCAAAGCCATAACCATCAAAAATCTCTTACTCGGAAGCGACCAAAATGGAGGCAACAACTACAAAGGAAAAATCAACCAATTGACCATCTGGAATAAGGTACTCACCGCCACCGAAATCAAGGATTGGATGTACAAAAACATCGACGGATCTCATCCCAAATATGCCAATTTAGTGGGGTATTATTCCTTTAGAGAAGGTTCAGGTTCAACCATTGATAACAGGGTGTCCACACAACCTTCAACGGGTAAAAACCTCGTATGGTCTTTTGATCGTGGCGAAGACCTAAATCGAAATTTCAGCGCCTCATCAGATAAGCCGCAACTCACAGTGCTATCGGGCAATTACAGCAGAACAGTCACCAACATCGAACAACGCGACTCCATTGTGCGGCCTCCCAATAGTATCAATCGTTACCGCATCGAAGACAAATCGGGCGCCGGCATTGTGACCCATGATTTGTTAAAAATTGATAGCAGTTTTTCATTGTATGAGGCCCGTAAATCCATGGTGTACAAGGGAGAAACGGGTGTGTTGCTCGATTCTATCGCCGTGAAAGCGGATGGCGTATTGGATTTGGTGAAGTTGAGTTTCTCGTTGCGTTTTCCATGGTACAATGAATTGGTGTCGTTTGTAACGCCTTACGGAATCAATTTGGATTTGGGTTTGGCGGGTAAGAGTTGGTATTTCGATATGACGGATTTTGCGCCGTTGTTGAAGGATAAAAAGCGGCTGGTGGTGGCCATGGGCGGACAGAATCAGGAGCAAATGGAGATGGAGTTTTTGTTCATTGTGGGCAAGCCCGTACGTCCGGTTCTCTCGATGAATCAGCTGTGGCAAGGAGGTGCGCGATTGGGCGGACCGGGGATTAACAGCATTTTGAACAACAATGTGTTTGCGCCGGTGAATGTGCCGTTGTCGGCGGCGGCCAAATCATTCAAACTTCGTTCAACCATTACGGGTCACGGCTCGGAAGGGGAGTTTGAGCAGAATGGGGGTCCCATTACACATACCTTGAATGTGGCAGGCAATGCCATGAGCTGGAACTCGGTGATGGATTGTTCGGTAAATCCCATGATTGCACAGGGCGGTACTTGGCTGATTCCCCGTCAAGGTTGGTGTCCGGGTTGGCGCTCGAAGTTGATGGAGCACGAAATCACGAAGTTTGTGACTCCAGGCAAAACGGAGACCATCGACTATGAAATCTCACAACCCGTAAAGTCTGGAGATTATCGCTACATCGTGGCGCACCAATTGGTAGCGTATGGCGACATGAATTTCGATAACGATGTGCGGATAATGGAGGTGTTGAGACCTACCGGCGACTACGAATTTTCGAAGGCCAATCCCATGTGCGCTCAGCCATCGGTGTTGGTGCAGAATACGGGCAAATCGGCGGTTAAAACCATCAAATTTACCTATTGGATGAACGATGCCTCGGTGAAGCAATCTTGGCATTGGGCAGGGAATTTGGCCTCGTTGGATACAGCCACCATTGTCCTACCCACCTGGGATTTGTGGGCCTATGGGATGAAGGGGTCGAACAATGTATTCCACTGTGAGGTGTCGGAGGTCAATGGAACGGTCGATGATTATCCGTTGAACAGTTCAGTACAAAGTGAAGTTGCCATTCCGGATGTGTTGCCAGGGAATTTCAAGATTGAATTCCGAACCAACAATTTCCCTACAGAGAACGCGTTCAAACTGCTCGATGCCGATGGAAAGGTGGTTGTGAAAGACAGTTTCACCGTGGCCAACAAAACCACGACGTATACGTTGAA
>JBANFU010000181.1:0-9783 GCA_037975865.1 Bacteroidota bacterium | reverse complement strand
ATGAATCGCTCCGCGAGGTATACCAATTGTTGTCCCTCGTTGAGGGCCTCTTGGTGCAGGCGCGCGGCCACATCTTCTTGGGCGTGTTGAAATCCTGCCAACAACATGGCTTCCACCTGATCGTCGGTGAGGCCGTATTGCGGTTTGATATCAATTTGTTGTGCAACGCCACTGCGCAATTCCTTGGCCGACACTTTGAGTAGGCCATCGGCATCCAAGGCAAAAGCCACTTCTATTTTGGGGAATCCGGCAGGCATGGCAGGGATGCCTTTCAAAATAAACTCTCCCAGCTTCCGGTTTTGGGCCACCAGTTCTCGCTCTCCTTGATAAACGCTAATTTTCAGATTTACCTGACCATCTACCGAGGTGGTATACTCCCTACCCACTTTACAAGGTATTTTGTTGTTCCGGGGTATGAGTACGTCCATAAGTCCACCCGCCGTTTCAATACCCAGACTCAACGGGGTTACATCCAATAACAGAATGTCTTTTCGATTTCCGGCGAGCACGTCTGCTTCTATGGCAGCGCCCAGTGCAACCACTTCGTCGGGGTTGAGTGCATCATTGACAACCACATGGGGAAACTGGGCCTGCAACAGGGTTTTCACTTGGGGATAACGCGTGGAGCCACCCACCATGACAACAGCGTCGATGTGCTCCGGTTTGATGGCCGCATCGCGCAGGGCGGCCGCAATGCAATCTTGGGTTTTGAGCAATACTTCCTTTGCGGCCGCCTCTAGGGCTTGATCATTCAAAGTAAGGGTGAGGGTTGAACCATCGTCCAGCACAAATGGCATATTGAATTCAACCTCCGCCTGTTTGCTCAAGGCAATTTTGGCTTCTTCGGCAACCAATCTCAACCGTTGTATATCGCCAGCAGAGGTCAAATCCTGCAGCGCAGGATGCACCGCTTGCCAGTGCAACATGACCGCCCGGTCTATATCGTCTCCACCCAATGCCGTGTCGCCCTTGGTGGCCATCACATCAAAAACTCCGTCTTCAATCTGCAAAATCGACACATCAAAAGTGCCTCCACCCAAATCGTACACCAATACTGTATGGATTTCATCGCGGTCCAATCCCAGGCCGTAACTTAGACTTGCGGCCGTTGGTTCATTCACAATGCGCAAAATTTCTAGCCCCGCCAATTTTCCGGCATCGCGGGTTGCTTGTCGTTGTGCATCATTGAAATACGCCGGCACCGTCACCACCGCTTGGTTCACTTCCGCATTCAATGCATTCTCCGCTTTCGCTTTGAGGGCTTTGAGGATGATGGCACTGAGTTCTATTGGGTTGTAAAATTTCCCATCCACTTCAATTTTCACCATGGAATCGCTGTCCTCGTCGATGATACGATAACCGAGGTAAGATTGGTACGAGGCGATGTCTTTGTAGCTGCGTCCCAACAAACGCTTCACACTAAAAATGGTGCGTTCCGGCGCCGTCACCAAGCCTCCTTTCGCCTGCACCCCCACTTGGGCTTCACCGCCGGGGAGCAACCCAATCACCGATGGCACCAAAGCACCCAGGTCGTCAACCACCACCTCGGCCTGCCTTGTTGCAGGATTCACCCACGCCACCAAACTATTGGTTGTACCCAAATCAATTCCTACCACCACTTGAGGCTTTGCCACTTTTCCCGATAAATCTATTTTAATCTTGGCCATCGAACACGCTGTTACTAGCCACAAAGTTAGGGCCTATTGGTAGGATTTGACAAAGCGATTTTCAGCCTTTCATGACATTCTTATGACCAAATCCTTACAATTCCGACACCCCCACTTACGGGGGGTAGGGGTAATTTTGCATCACCAAAAAATCATGAAAAAAACACACATCATTCTAGGCACCGTGATTGCAACACTGTGCAGCAGTCCATTGAAGGCACAAACTGTAGTTTCTGACTCTGTAGCCATGGGCGCTGGATATGGCAAAGCGGTTTATTACAACATCAGAACAGGCGCTGAATCATCAGCACCAATAGACCAGTGGCATTTTTCTCACACAACGGTTTCGCGCGACAATTGTGTCCGCATCAACCACATCGGCGGCGTTGAAGTATATGCGTACCCCAAAGGTGACAATTCACAGTTTTCTCAATTCGATACTTCAGGCTGGGCCTCTTGGAAAAAATTCTACAACGACATCCACGAACACGAAAAAGGCGCTTTAAATCAGTCGCCCAATGCATCAAACATGTGGGACTTTAGCTGGGGTGTTTATGACCCAACCACCAAAGAAGTTACCGGTGACTCTCTATACTTGTTGGTCATCACCACGCCAGGTGTTGGCAGCGGCAAATCCTTCGTGAAGTTTATGCCCATCAAGCAAAATCCCAACGGCGATTTCATTTTCCGCACCGCTTTGGTAGATGGCACGTTCGACAAGACCGACACCCTAGCACAAAGCAGTGCCACTGGCAAAAGCTATAAATACTACCACTTAGCCAATGGCGATGTATTTCCCGAGCCATTGCGCGAAGATTGGGATTTGCTGTTCACCCGTTACTATGCCCCCACAACCCCTCCCGGTGGCGGAGCGCCCGTGATGTACCCAACCATGGGAGTTGAGAGCAAGCGCGGCACCCGTGTTGCCAAGGTTACCGACTACAACTGGGACATGTTAGCGAGCAGCCCAAAACAAGCCATCGCAGGCATCAAAATACCGGGTACTCCAGCAGAATTGAACAAAGACATGACCCGCATCGGTGGTGATTGGAAATCATTTGATAACGCTACTGGCCGTTGGACCATCCAAACCGAGTGGAACTACATCGTAGAAAGCGTAAGAAACATCGCAGGCAAAGGAGATACGGCCTATTATATGATGTCGTTCACCGGCTTCACCGGTTCATCACGGGGTGAAAGTCAATTCCGCAAATTGTTGTTGACCCCAACCGCATCAGCACGCACCGCCCAAAAACAAGTGGAAGTAAAATTGTTCCCCAACCCCGTTCAAAACAACTTGATGATCTGGGCGCCCGAACACAAATCCCTTTCTGTGGTAAACATCCTGGCCGCTGATGGCAGAATGGTGTCTCAGCAGAGCATTGATTTCAGCGCCGGTGCTGCAGTGAATGTGGATGTGACAAACCTGACCCAAGGAACTTATTGGTTGCAAATCAATAGCGCAACCGATCGCGTACAATTGCCCTTTGTAAAACACTAATTCCGCATGCGGAAAACGCTTCTTTGGTTGATTGGGGTTACACCCGCAGTGCTTTTTTCACAAAGCCAAGACACATTGCACGACCTGCAAGTGCTTGACCCTGCCAGTGTTACCTGCTCCATCAAGGGGGGCGTTGCCGTGAGTGGTGCCACAGAGCAAGTAAAAGTCATTGACGCCCAAACCATCAAAGACATGGGCGCCCAAAATGCCGCTGAGGTTCTTCGGAACCAAAGCGGCATTTTAATAAGTCAGGATGCCCAACTGGGCACGGGCATCTCACTGCAAGGTTTGAGTGGACAGTCGGTCAAAATATTGGTCAACGGCGCACCCGTGGCCGGACGATTGAATGGCAACATTGATATCTCCCAAATTCCCACGAACCAAATCGAACAGATAGAAATCATCGAAGGCCCTATGAGCGTATTGTTTGGCTCCGATGCCATGGGAGGTGTCATCAACATCATTACCAAACAGCCCGTTTTATCCCGCACAAAAACCAATGCGCGGCTTTATTGCGATGGTACCCGAAACACAAACCTCGATGTGGATTTTGCCATTCCGTTGAAGCAACAGCATTCAGCGCTGCAGTTGTTTGCGGGCCGACATTTTTTCGGCGGCATAGACTTCGACACCCTTACCCGCAGTTACGATTGGAAACCCAAGACCAAATATTTTGGTGGACTGGGATTTCATGTGCGGGGCGATCAATTTCGGCACGATATCCGCGCCAACCATTTTTACGAAAACATGCTGGATCGCAGCAATGCGGAATACAACCTCATTACAGTCACCGGCTACAACAACCGATTTTTTACCCAGCGCAGTGATGTGTCGGTGCAAAGCAGTGGTAAATTCTACGTTGGCAACAAAACGATTCATGCCAAATTCAACAACAGTTGGAATGGCTACCACCGCTACAACACCATCGTCAAAAGGAACTTGGTGACCGGTGATGAAACACCCTCTTTCATTGGCGATCGCGACACTACGCGCAATCACCTTTTTAATGCCCGCGGATTTTTTGAAATCGAAAACAAACGCATCCGCCGAAACACAATCATGCTGGGCTATGATGCCAACCATGAAATTCTGTCGACCGGAAAGATCCCCGAACCCAGAAGCATCACCGATATAGGGATGTTCGCTCAAGGGAAATGGCAACCCAATACGCATTGGCTCATTCAGCCGAGTTTGCGCGGGAACTTCAACTCCCGATTTGGTGAGCCCATTCTTACATCAACACAGAATCTGCGTTACACCCCCATCATTCCAGCCCTTCAAACCCGATACAAAAAAGGCAATTCCATGTGGCGCTTATCCTATGCAAAAGGGTATCGCGCACCCAGCCTGAAAGAATTGTATTTCTTGTTTGTAGACATCAACCACAACGTGCGTGGCAATGAACAATTGCAAGCAGAGGTAGCACACAATGCCATGGCTTCCTACAAGTACCGTCACACCTACCCCGACATCAACGGGAGAATTTTGGCTGTGGAGTTGAATACCCGCGGTTTCTACAACCATGTTTCGCAGCAAATTCAACTGGCGATGTTGGATCAAAGCACCCAGCTGTATCAATACATCAACATCGGCAAAATAAACAGCACGGGGGCTAATGTGGATATCGACCTCACGTTTAAACAACACTATCGCTCAGCCTGGATTACCACAGCCACCGTGGGCGCCGATTGGATCAACACGCGCAGTCAACTGTCCGATTCCAACACTTGGCAAGGATTCAACACCCTTCAAGGCAAGTTCAATCTGAAGTTGAATCATCGAAAATCCAACAGCAGTGCGCAGCTTTTCTGTCGATATAGCGGAAACACCCGTGGATTTTTGGCCAACGGCAATACCTACCAAATTGCACCGTACACCCTGGTTGACTTCACCCTTAACACGGCCATCGCAAAAAACACCCATCACACCATCGCACTACAAGCGGGGTGTAAGAATTTGTTCAACGTAACCCAACTCCAAGGTCAGGCCGGTGGAGGCATCCACGGCGGCAATGGCATGCTCAATATTTCACCCGGAAGGGCCCTATTTTTGTCAGTCAGCTTTCAGTTCCAATGATACGCCATAGAAATATCGTCTTTGTAACTTTACTCGCCGTAGGCTTTTTTACCGCTTGCGAAAAACCTGAGCCCCTATACCCCCAGCCCAAAACGTCGGTGGGAGTGCAATCCCAGATTTTTGCGATGGGCGAAACCTATGCCAACCAACTGTGGTTTGATTTTGCAACCCAAAAAACAGAAACCAATGCCTTTGGACTGTGGCACATGGCCTTTTCTTGCGACCCCAACCAACCCCGCGTTTCCATCAACGGAGGCATCAGTGCCAGCTTCGGCGTGGCCAAATTTGCGGGGAATAGCTTCGGAAAGATCACGAGCGACAGCCTGAAAAAAGTAACCTGGTATTTCGACAATCCCAATGGCAACCCAGATTCTTCCGCGTTTCCGCTGTCTTTTGTCAATACTGCAGGACAATGGGACATTGGAAACTACACCTACGTGATAGATTTGGGTGATAAAATTAAAGACTCTACGCGATATGTCCAGCTCAAGTTTGGTGGCTGTAAACCGGGACAATCGTACGAATTCGAATACGGAAACGTGAACCAAAAAAATGGGTATCGCAAACAAACCATGACGATAAATCCCGCCAAGAACTTCGTTTACTATCATTTTTTGGACCATCGCACGGTGGATAACGAACCGCTTAACAAGGATCAGTGGGACATCCTTTTTACCACTTACAAGGAGAGCGTACCCGATGCCAATGGCGTGCACTACCCTTATGTGATCCGGGGCGTGCTGATCAATACCCACAAAGTGGAAGTCGCGGAGCTCAATAAAATCGATTTCAATTCCGTTGACAAAACCTACGCCCTGAGTGCCCGATATTCTCGCAAGCAAGATGAAATTGGCTACGACTGGAAACAGTACGACCAAGCCGCTGAACGGTACACCATGGTGCCGAATCGTGTTTATTTACTCAAAACACCCGACGCTTACATCAAAGTAAAATTTGTGGATTTTTACGATGATCAAGGTAGAAAAGGTTATCCCAAAATGGCTTGGGAAGTTTTACAGTAACCTTTCCTCGCTTTTTTTGTTGGTTTGGTGTAATGTCATTTTTATTTCTCGATTTTTTGGATAATTTGCATTCAACAAATCGGTATTCCGATGCGATGTCTAACCTAAAAAATCTCCATCATGAGCAACAAGAAAAATGACAAAGGCAAATGGTTCCACAAGTTACACCAATTGCAAAAACGCATGACCCGAATGACCTCCAATGAAGGGCACGCTGCCGAAAAATTGGCCATCCGAAAATCAAGAATCCGAACTTTATTAAACCAAATCAAAGGTAGGGGCAAATCGTACGTCCCGCCCATAGACATAGAACCCAATTTACAGTGAAAAAGATACTTATCGCTTTGACTTTCTCGGCCGCAGCAACCTCGCTCTCGGCCCAACATGAAAATCACAACCATGCTGCGGCCGCCCCCGCACCGAAGGTGGCTGAAACACACTTAAAAAACCTACGTCAGCTCACCTTCGGTGGCGACAACGCAGAAGCTTATTGGAGTTTCGATAGCAAAGCCATCACCTTTCAAAGCAACTTCAAGCAATGGGGTGTGGAATGCGACCAAATCTTTACCTCGCCGGTAAAGAAAATGGGCAAAGACACCGCGCGCAAATCCCCGATGGTGAGTACCGGGTTGGGTCGTACTACCTGCTCCTATTTCATGCCCGACAACAAACACATTTTGTATGCGAGCACCCACGAGGGAGATAGCGCCTGTCCGCCAAACCCAGAATCGAACGGGAAATACGTGTGGGCCATCTATCCCGACTTCGACATCTATGTGGCTGATTTGAAAGGCAACATCACCCAGAAGCTCACCAACACCCCTGGTTACGACGCTGAAGGCACCGTTTCTCCCGATGGAAAATCCATAGTTTTCACCAGCACCCGCAGTGGTGACTTGGAGTTGTGGATCATGGACATCGATGGCAGCAACCAAAGGCAAGTCACCACAGGATTAGGCTATGATGGCGGCGCGTTCTTTTCCCCCGATTCAAAAAAATTGGTGTTCCGCGCCAGCAGACCCCAAACCGAAGAGGAAATCACCAAGTACAAAGACCTGCTCAGCCGCGGACTCGTAGAGCCCACCAACATGGAAATTTACACCTGCAACGTGGACGGAAGTGATTTAAAACAGGTAACTCAATTGGGCAAAGCCAACTGGGCACCCTTTTATCACCCCGGTGGAAAGAAAATCATCTTCTCAAGCAATCATCATAGCAAACGAGGGTACGACTTCCAACTGTATATGATCAATGAGGACGGAACTGGCCTGGAACGCATCACCAACGAAAGCATGTTTAACGCCTTTCCGATGTTCTCCCCCAATGGCAAGCAATTGATTTTCAGCTCAAACCGAAACAACCACGGCACCCGCGACACCAACTTATTCCTGGCCGACTGGGTTGACTGATGCTGGTAAAAACCGAAGCCATCGTCGTAAAGCGCACGCCTTACACCGACCATTCGGCGGTGGTGAAGTTGTTTACCCGTGAATTTGGGCTACTTCCTTTTTTGATTCAAGGGCTGCACGGAAAGCAAAACAAAAACTCCCTGTTTCAACCAGGCACGCTGGTGGAAATTGTTTTTCACAAACAAAACAAAGGCATGATGCGGGCCAAAGAAGTTTCTTTGGTCTCGGGTTGGGGTTACAGCCACTACCCCATACACGACCAAGTGCGTTGGTTCTTTCTAGAACTACTAAGCCATGTACTCCATGAGGAACAGCCGGAAGAAAGCCTGTTCGACCTCTCAAAAATCACTTTTCAAAAACTGAACGACGGCTGCAAAGACCTGCCCATTTTGCCCATTCAATATTTGTTTGAGTTCTGCGATGTTACGGGTCACGGTCTACAATTGGACGCCGAGAGTATTTCATTGGGCTTGGATATTGTTTCAGGAAGCACGGCAACCTCGCGCAGCATTCCCTCCAATACCATCGATGCCGCTCACTGCGAAATGCTGGCACAACTCGTATCGGGAGAAATCAAATCAGCACCGGCCAAAATGAGAAGGGTACTTGTGAGCAAATTGGTCGATTACATCGAAACCCACATCATCCCCGGAAAATCCATCCAATCGCTGGAAATCTTACAAATGATTATGCAAGAATCGCAGTAGCCACCTCTTCATTGAGCATCGCTACCGCCAGATCAACCATGTTTTTCGAACCCACAAACATGGGTACACGTTGATGCAATTCCGTGGGTTTCACATCCAGTACGCGCTCGGCCCCAGTGCTAGCCGCACCCCCAGCCTGCTCGGCCAAAAATGCCATCGTATTGCACTCATACATCAAACGCAATTTTCCATTGGGCGCCTTCTCGGTAGGAGGATAAATAAAAATTCCACCTTTGAGCAAGTTACGATGAAAATCGGCAATCAATGAACCGATATATCGGGCTGAATAAGGACGGCTCGTAGCCTTGTCTTTGGCCTTACAGAAAGCCACATAGTCCTGAACCCCTTGAGGAAAATCCTCCAAATTGCCCTCATTCACGCTAAAGATTTTACCATCGGCGGGCGTTTGAATGTTGGGATGGCTCAAGCAAAACTCTTGAATGCTATCGTCTAGGGTAAATCCATTCACCCCAACCCCCGTGGAATACACCAACATGGTACTGGATCCGTAAATGAAATATCCCGCGGCCACTTGGTGCTTGCCTTTTTGTAAACAATCATCGAGGATGGGTTTGGCCATTGGATTTTTGCGACTATAAATACTGAAAATGGTCCCAATACTGGCATTCACATCAATGTTGGAGCTACCATCTAACGGATCCATCGCCACGATGTATTTCTCGTTCTCTGCGCCTTCAACATAATAAACATCGTCGTTCTCCTCCGAAATGATCATACAAACCTCACCGCTGCGACTCAACGCCGCGATGAATATGTCATTGGCAATCACATCCAACTTCTTTTGCTCTTCTCCCTGAATGTTGGTAGAACCCTCGTTCCCTAGTATGTCGATCAGTCCCGCTTTGCGCACATCGCGATTCACCATTTTCGCTGCCAACTCCAAAGAGCGAAAAATTTTACTCAAAGACCCTTGCGCATCTTTATAAAGCGCTTGTTGGTCTACAATGTACTGTTCGAGGGTGATAACTTTAGAATACGACATATCAAGAATAAGGACAATAGGTATTTATTTTGCAAAACAACAACAAAAACCTGAATTAACCGACTATCCCCCCTAGCAATGAAAATCTTCAAATTCGGCGGCGCATCCGTAAAAAATGCCCAAGGCGTAAAAAATGTGGCTCAAATCATTCAAAGTCACAGCGACAACAATCTCCTCGTTGTTATTAGCGCTATGGGAAAGACAACCAATGCGTTGGAGCAGGTAATTCACCATTGCTACCACAACACCGGGGAAGCCAATACCGCCCTGCAAACGGTTTTTGAATACCACGATGCCATCCTCAAAGACTTGTTTGCCGAAGACGATTTGGTGGGTGTTAGTGACATCAGAAATCTTTATTTGGAGCTCGAATGCTTTGTAGACAACCCCAATTTGCA
>JBANFU010000176.1:0-3568 GCA_037975865.1 Bacteroidota bacterium | reverse complement strand
ACAGTATCACGGTGCCCCAGAATTTCCCGGGTGCGGGCGTATCCAACCTGCGTTTCTCTTGGAACCGCGGATCAGTAGATTCGATTTCGGGCGTGAGGACTGTTTGCGACTCCATGCAATTGTGGTGGGAGGGCGACAACTACGGAAAGGAATCGGCGTTGCAGTATTTTCAAATTTGGAGTGCGGGCCACAGTACCACGGTGCCGGTGCGCAAATCGGAGAAGGTGTTGCGTGAATTTCGTTGGAAGACGAAGCAATATGCCTATGCGAGTGTGAAAGTCAAAGGCACATTCAATGCTTGGAATGCAAACAATTTATCGCTGCGCTGGGAGGAGGACCCTTCGGATAAAACGCAGGGCACTTGGGTGGGCAGCACATGGGTAGGACCGGGCAGCCATAAATATGTATTTGTGGTATCGTATGCCGGGAAATGGAATGTGGAGACCAAGGAAATCCGGGACCCCAACAACAAAGATTCTGTGGGCAATGGCATGGGTGGATTCAATTCTACCTTCATGGTGTCTACGGCTGATTTGCAGTTGGGTACATCCTATACTTCGCCCCAGCCGGGTGATTATTGGAATGCGGAAATTCCCACGGAGATTTTTGTGAGCACCAAAAATATGATGGGCCTAGGGAAAGGGGAATACAATGCGGTGTTGGCGCTGTGGCAGAACCAGCGGTTGGATGTGGATGGGGGTGAGTACGATCCCATGACGGGCGAAAGCATCATCAAGATTGCGGTGCCCAAGGCGGCTTGGCAAACACATCGAAGTTATATCCGCGTTTGGATTGGCAGTTATGAGGGGGTGAGCAACGAGGTGTTGGTGCCATTGTCGTCGGGACGTGTGATTTACGACATGGGTAAATTCGGCGAACGCAAAGATCCCCGCACGATGGTGATGTACAATCCCATGATTGATCGTTTTGTGGATGGAAAGAAGGAGAATAATAGGCCTTTAAACCGACCTGATGTAGACCCCAAAGTGGATTTCTACGGCGGTGATGTGGTGGGTATCACTAAAAAGATAGAAGAAGGATTTTTCACGGAGTTGGGCGTAAACAGTTTGTGGATCTCGCCGGTGGTTCGGAATCCTGAGGGTCCTTACGGACAGTGGACAAAAACCCCGGCCACCAAATTCAGTGGTTACCACGGGTATTGGCCCGTGGCGCTCCGCGCCACGGACCCCAGATTTTGCACAGAAGCAGAACTCAAACAGCTCATCGAAACCGCCCACAAAAACGGCATCAACATTTTCCTGGATTATGTGGCGCACCACATCCACCAAGAACACCCCTTGTACAAACAGTACCCTTCTTGGTTTACCCCGTTGTATTTGCCCGACGGATCCAAGAACACCGAGCGTTGGGATGAATATCGCCTCACTACCTGGTTTGATGATTTCATGCCCACATTCAACTATTTCAAACCTGAAGTAGTCAATGCCCTCACCGATTCCGCCCTCTGGTGGTTCAAGAATTTCGATGTGGATGGATTCCGTCACGATGCCACCAAGCACATCCCCGATCCCTTCTGGCGATCCCTTACCTACAAAATCAAAACGGAAGTTTCCATACCCCAACATCGCAGCTACTACCAAATTGGGGAAACCTATGGCAGCCCCGAGCTCATCAGCTCCTACTTGGGAAGCGGTATGCTTGATGCCCAGTTCGACTTCAACATGTACGATGCGGCGGTGAGTACTTTCAAAGGACAAGGGGGCTGCAAACAACTAGCACAAACCCTGAACGATTCCAAAAAATGGTATGGCGCCCACCACACCATGGGCAATGTATCGGGCAACCAAGACAAAGCCCGTATCATTTCCATCCTCGATGGTTCGATGAAGGAAGGAGAAGACAGCAAACAAGCGGGTTGGGACCGGAACATCCAAGTGCGCGACACCCAAGCATATGACCGATTGTTGAGCATGATGGCCTTTAATTTTGCCATTCCCGGTATCCCTGTGATTTACTACGGCGACGAAATTGGAATGCCAGGAGCCAATGATCCCGACAGTCGCAGAATGATGCGATTTGATCGTGGTTTGGGTTCAGCCATGGATCCCAACAACCAGGTGGATAAGGTGATGGGTCTATCAGACAGAGAAAAGAAGCAACGCACAATTGTGGCGCACATGGCACAGTTCCGCAGAACCCATATGGCGATGACCTATGGTGATATGAAGGTAACGACGTTGTCAGACGATGTATTGATCATTCAGCGCAAGTATTTCGGAGAGATTGTGTATGCCGTATTCAACCGCAGCAACAGCATGAAGGCCGTGGAACTGAGCTTCACCGATGGGGTGCGTCCGGCGAACTTAAGGACCGGTAAAACCTTTGTTGGCCAAGTGGGTGGTATTCAAACGTTCAATGATACCAAGTTGGTTCAAGACGATTTGGGCACCGTTTGGGTGATGTTGCCTCCCGGAAAGTTTGAATACATTTACAATTGAATTTAGCGTGTCTGGCCTCAAAATGATGCACGAAAAGCGGCCAGTAACCCTACTTGAGGACTCAGGTGGTTGAAACGATAGGGGTTTCGGAAATTACGCCAGGGTAACCACGGTAATTTCGGGGTAGATGCCCATGCGACCGGGGTAGCCTAGGTAGCCGAATCCGCGGTTTACATACAAGTGCTGGTCTTTCTCTGTGTAGAGGTCCAACCACTCTTTGTACACGTATTTCACGGGGCTCCAGCGGTAGAATTTGCTGTCGATGCCAAACTGCATCCCGTGGGTATGTCCGGCAAAGGTGAGGGCGATATCGGTTTGTTTGCCTACCACTTCTTCACGCCAATGCGAAGGGTCGTGACTTAGCAGCAATTTTACGGTGTCTTTGGGGGCGCCTTCCAGTGCTTTTTCGAGGTTGCCATACTTCGGGAAGCGGGCTTTGGCGCTCCAGTTCTGTACCCCAACGATGGTCAATTTTTGTCCATCCTTCTCCAATACCCGATGTTCGTCGTTGAGAATGTCCCAGCCCATTTGTTTGTGGTAAGAGATGAGGTCTTCCAAGTTTTTCTTTTTGGCCGCGGCAGAAGGCCAGGGCACATAATCACCGTAGTCGTGGTTTCCCAGGGTGGAGAAAACACCCATGGGTGCTTTGATTTGGGAGAACAAATCCATCCAAGGAACGAGTTCTTCTGAGCGATCGTTGACAATATCACCGGTGAAAAAGACCACATCGGCTTGTTGTTCGTTGATGAGTTTGATGCCTTCAGCCACCGCTTCACGGTCCCAAAAACTACCCGAGTGTATGTCGGAGATTTGGAGAATTTTAAGTCCTTTGAAGGCTTCGGGCAGTCCGGTCAATTTGATTTTTTTGCGGTGTATGGTGTAGTTGTGTGCGCCCTTGAAAATGCCCCAAATGGCAGTACCCACAAAAGCGGCGCCCACGGCCAATCCGGTGTATTGTAAAAATTTCAATCGAGTGATGCCGCTAGGTCGGTCGGGTGCTGTTTCAACTTCGGTAAAGAAATACTGATAAATCCAGCGGAACAGGCGGATGATGTCGTCGATCAACAAGAAAACCACCCAAAACAATTTCGCGATGACCACGGCAAAGG
>JBANFU010000147.1:0-3638 GCA_037975865.1 Bacteroidota bacterium | reverse complement strand
ATGGATGTGTATCGCAAGGAAATACCTGCCACGCGCAATGTGAGCGACTATGCGTTCTACATGACCTTTTTCCCGCATTTGGTTGCCGGTCCCATTGTTCGCGCCAAAGACTTCCTTCCCCAAATTTTCACACCCCAAATCATCAATGCCTCCCTCTACAAAGAGAGCCTCCTGCGCATCCTCACGGGCCTGCTGAAAAAACTGTTTATCGCCGACTATCTGGGCAAATACGTTGATATCGTACACGAACTGCCCGCCAATTTCTCGGGGGCCGAAAATGTACTGGCCATGTATGCCTACAGTTTCCAAATTTATTTTGACTTCTCTGGTTACTCAGACATTGCCATCGGTATTGCATTGATGCTGGGCTATCGCTTGAAAGAGAATTTCGACAACCCCTATGCCTCAAGCAACATCACGATTTTCTGGAGAAAATGGCATATCTCGTTGAGCAGTTGGCTGCGCGACTACATTTACATCCCCTTGGGTGGCAATCGCAAAGGGGAATTTAACACCTACCTCTTCTTGATGATCACCATGCTTGTGGGTGGTTTTTGGCACGGAGCCGATTGGCGATTTATCTTCTGGGGCTTGGCTCATGGACTCGCCTTGGCCTTTCACAAAGCATGGATGCAACTTTTCCCATCCAAATCCAATCCTTGGTATACCCGCGTCTTTGGCACCATCCTTACGTTCCACTTCGTGGCTTTCTGTTGGATTTTCTTCCGAGCTACTTCGTTTGGCTCAGCATTTGCGAGTATCGAACAGATTGTTTTTCACACACAATGGAAAGATTTTGTTGGATTTTGGATCTCGCGACAAGAAATGGGCATCATGATAATGGTGGCCGCATTCATCGCATTCTTTCCCCCAAATCTCAAAGAACGAATCTTCCAAAAAACCCAGCTTTTACCCACGTTCAGCTGGATATTGTGGGTACTAATAGCCCTTCAAATCATCATCCAATTCAAGGACGATGTAGTTCAGCCTTTCATCTACTTCCAGTTCTGATGCAGTGCGAGCAACCCAGTTTGCAGCTTACCCACGAGATAACACCTCGCGGAAAAATAACATTCAGTCCACGGATTCCCCAGTGGTTCCTGCTAGCCTTCTTTTGCTTAACCTACTTTCTACCGGTTCATGCTCAAAATACGCCAACAACCGCCTCTGATTTGAGCAAAAACATCAACCCAGCCACATCCACTACTTCCATTCATATCAGCGAAGATAGCTCCATCATCTGTCTTACTTGCAACGAGTTGCAAGAATCGCCTAAGCTAAAAAAGGCGTTGCAAAAATTGCACAATGTTCGGGTCAACAACCTCAATTACATTACCCAAGAATTCCCCAACCAACCCGCAAATCAGCCCCAGAAAAAAGGGAATCAGCCGCCTGTTAGAACCGGTGGCAAGCCGGGCGTCCCAAATACCGCTGTCAACAGCCACGCCAACACCAACCCCGCCGATACCCTTTTTACCATCATCCACATTGGAGATAGCCACATCCAAGGCGATTACTTTTCCGGAGAAATTCGCATGCAACTGCAATCCTATTTTGGCAATGGCGGTCGCGGCATCCTCTTTCCCTATGCCCTGGCCAAGAGTTTCGGTCCCAGAGGTGTAGCCGTAAAGCCCCTGGGCCTATGGACAGGCTTCAAAACCCTCACTGGAAATCTTGCCGAGCCCCTAGGCGTGTCGGGATATGGTGCGAGTACCAAAATGGTTGGATCGAGTTTGGAAATATCGCTCACCGAAAAATTCAAGGAGGAAACCGCGCTCGGTCAGTTTACCCGGCCCGAAATGCAGAAAGTCAACATTTGGCATTCGGCCGACAATGCCTCCTTCACCACCCAATTGAATCCAGAGTTCCAGTGGACAGGCAGTCAGTTCTATCCCGCCGGATGGGGCGTAAGCTCTTACCAAGCCACCCAAGCGCAGACAAGCTTCACCCTCTCGCTGATGGCCAATGCGCCCACTCAAAATCACTACGCATTCTACGGATTTGAAATTGTTCCCATGCAACAGCGGGGTGTTGTCTACCATCATTGCGGAGTGGTGGGTGCCCAATTTACTCACCTAATCAACAAAGCTCCCTACACCGTTGAACAAATCGCACACATCAAACCCGATATCCTCATCTTCTCCTTCGGCACCAACGAAGCCTACAACGGAAAGCTTGACAGTCAGGTATATACACCAGCGGTGATGAAATTCCTGTCCGACATAGCCATTGCGAGTCCCACCACCGCGATCATCATCACCACCGCGCCCGATACACGCAGTCGCAATCGCATCCCTCCACAACAAATCAATGTAAACAACCAACTGCGAAAAATGGCCAAAAATCAGAAGGCCACGCTATATGATTTGAATGAAGCCATGGGCGGTTGGGGATCTTTACATGTGTGGTATAACAACAAACTCACCCTCACAGACAAATTGCATTTCAACGCAGCCGGTTATGCCTTGCAAGGCCAACTGTTCACACTATCGCTGTTGCAGGCCTATAACAAAGTAAATGCAAAGGATACGCTGAACATTCAGGCATTGCGCACAACAGTTCACAACAGCATGAGGACCTTGGTAAGGAATTTTGAAGCGGTTTCGATGGGCGATTCTCTATCAAAGGACAGCCAAGCATCGTTGCGAAAGGTGGATAGTTCAGGGCTCACGGCTTTAACCATTCACAGCGATACAGCGTCCGTTCATCGTCGCAGCGGTTCCGTTCCCCCAAGAACAAATACGTCACAAAGACACACGCCGGCGAACCCGGCAAACCAGAACAGGGCCATTCAACACGGCGAAATCACCCATGTTGTTAAATCCGGTGAAAATTTATACCGCATCGCGCAGCGATACCATGTTACCCACGAGGCCATAGCCAGGCGAAACAACCTCAGTAATCCGCGGAGTTTGAGGCCGGGGCAGCGATTGATCATCCCCAAACACCAATCGCAGTAGGTTTGATTTCTGTGCGATATCGTTAACATCACAACCAGAAACAAAGCCCAAAAGAGAGGGGCATGCGCGCTGCGCATGCCCCTCTCTTTTGGGAAGCGGAATCTAAACCGCTAAAATATATTAATGAGCTACTTGCAGTCCCAAAGAAGAAATACCCTCTTTTGATTTCAAACGAACCTGATATAGACCCTCAGCCAAATTGGCTGTAGGAATCACAATGCCCTGGGCTCCGTTCACAGCATTGTAGGTTTGTGCGTATACTTCTCTGCCCATCGCATCAACCAATATCACATCCAAATTCGCTTCAACACCATGAAACTTCACCAAGACTTGCTCGCTGGCAGGGTTGGGCATCATGCTCAAATTCATCAACGACTGAGCACGGGTGCCTACGTTGGTCACTTTTACATCAAAATACATCGTGTCTGACTTGCATGGAGGATTGTTAGCCACCAACATGACTTTATAAGTGCCATCAGCACTGAAAGTATAAGTTGGCTTGGGTTGGAAGCTCTCATTACCATCACTGTAGTTCCAATATACATTCGCCGAATTGCTACCAGTAAATTCAAATTGGAATTTACGCCCACCCAAATTGGTGTATTTGTAGGCATTGATGGGCTTCAACACACCGTAAATGGTTTTGGTTTTGATGGTTTCACAGCCTGCGTTGTTTTT
>JBANFU010000066.1:0-4969 GCA_037975865.1 Bacteroidota bacterium | reverse complement strand
GAACCCGCAGTGATGTTGCCATTGGCCACGCTCAATGAACCTTCTTTGATGTTGATGGTTCCGTGGTGATCGCCGGTACCTACCGAGTGAGTACCAAACCAGCCCAAAGTGCTGCTAGCAGCATCTACGGTGTAAGTAATCGCAGTTGAATCTGCTTGAGCTACTGAATCTGCCCCTGAAGCCTCAGTGGCGTTGCTGCCGCAAGAACCCATAACCAAGGCTACTGCTGCAATTCCGGTGTAAAATATATTTTTTTTCATGTTTTTATTTGTTGTAACAAATGTAAGACTAAATTTTATTTCGTCAACTACGCTGATAAAAAAATTGGTGAATGGAAATTACTTCTCTGCTTTCCAGATGATCTCTGTTCCGCCGTTTTTATGATCCAAGAATCGGGCTAACGTGAACAAATAATCGCTCAACCGGTTCAGATACTTTACAACAAAACTTGGAACATCTTCGATGTCGCGCAGGTGGACAACCAACCTTTCGGCTCTCCTACAAACACAGCGTGCCACATGGGCTTGTGCGCCTTGAACGGATCCGCCAGGCAATATGAAATTCTTTAATTCTGGCAATACTGCCGTCAGTCGGTCGATTTCTGATTCCAGCCTACCAATCTTTTCTTCTCCCAAAGCAGGCAAAGCGATATTAGAACCGGCAGCAGACGCCAAGAATGAACCAATGGTGAACAAATCATTTTGGACCTCCGCCAACAAAATCTCCTCTTGTTCGCCTTTTACATGGCAGCGAATCATTCCAATGTGGCTATTGAGTTCATCCACTGTTCCGTAACTCTCAACCCGGATGTGGTGTTTTGACACGCGCTCTCCGCCAATTAGTCCTGTCTTTCCGTCGTCACCGGCCTTGGTGTAAATTTTGAATCCCATGCTTGTGTTAAAGATACAAAGTTACCACGCTTTTGTTTGGAACACCAACGGGGGATTGGGTGAAATTCTCAGCGCAAACTATCTTCGCTCAATGAGCGAAACGTTCTTTTGGCGTTGGCATTCTCATATATCACCTGATATACAGCGTCGGCAATCGGAAGCGCCAATCCCCGCTTACTGCTCTTTTCAAATACCAGCTTTGAAGCGTAATATCCCTCAGCGATCATGTTCATTTCCAATTGCGCCGCTTTTACTGAATATCCTTTGCCTAACATATTTCCAAAAGTTCGGTTTCTACTGAATTGGGAATAGCAAGTAACCAGCAAATCGCCTAAATAAGCGGCCTCGTTGACATCCCTTTGGGCATTGGGGTCGATGGCATTGAGGAAAGCCTCCATTTCACGGATTGCACAACTTGTATAAAGCGCGAGAAAATTATCGCCGTAACCCAGTCCGTGCGCAATCCCAGCACCAATGGCGTAGATATTTTTCATTACCGCAGCATATTCAGCGCCCATCAAGTCTTCGCTGCATTTTACCTTGATGTATTGACCCACCAATTGTTGTTTTACACGCTGGGCCACCGTCTGTTGATTGGCAGCCACTGTGAGATAAGACAGCTTTTCCGCTGCGACTTCCTCAGCATGGCAGGGTCCTGTAATGATGGCAATTTGGTTGGCTGGGATGTGGTGATGCACTTCCAAATATTTCGCCATCACCAACTGTGTATTCGGCTCGATTCCTTTGATGGCCGAGACATAGATATTGTTGGTTGGCAATGTTATGCCTTGAAGTCCCTGATGTAAGAAAGCAGAGGGAATGGCTAAAATGACAATTTCACAATCATTGACTACCTCTTGAAGATCTGTACAAACGCTGACCCAATTGGGATGTACTTCAACACTGGATAAGTAATCAGGATTGTGCAAATGCGACTGAATGTAGTCTGCTTTTTCAGGGTTGCGAATCCACCACTTTACTGGACGACCCCCATCGGATATCATTTTCATTAATGCGGTGGCCCAACTGCCACTTCCAACGATCCCGATGGGCGATTGTCCTGCTGTCATTCTGTTTATTTAATGATTTGGTTTGCGTGGTTTTTGGTATCCACTTTTTCGATGATTTCCGATAAATTTCCTTGCTCATCGATCACAAATGTGGTGCGCGCGATCCCCATGTATTTTCTGCCATACATGCTTTTTTCTACCCAAACGCCATATGCCAATGCTACGGTATTGTCGGTATCTGCCAATAAGTCAAAGGGCAAATTGTATTTATCAATGAATTTCTGATGTTTGGCTTCAGTGTCAGGACTCACACCCAAAATGGCATAGCCTTGCGCTAAAAGGGTTTCATAGTTGTCGCGCAAACTGCATGCTTCGGCCGTACAACCTGGAGTGTCGTCTTTGGGGTAAAAATACAATACCAATTTTTTACCGGTGTAGGTATTCAAAGAGATGGTTTCGCCGCGCTGATTTTTCGCGGTGAAAGCGGGTGCAGGAGTTCCAATAGTCAAGTTCATGATGGTGTAACAATTAAGCGTTAAAAGCGTTTGATTGGTGCGAAGCTCGCGACTTCCGCGTTGCGAATTTCGCAAAACTCCACAGACAATTTATAATTTTTCCAAAACGAATTCTGTCATTCTGCGATACAAATGATAACTCGCTGCACGGTCGCCAATTCCATGGTTCCGATTGGGATAAACTTCGCTATCGTATCGTACCCCCGATTTGATCATCGCATTGATCATTTCCGCTGAATTTTGCCAATGAACATTGTCGTCACCGGTGCCATGCACGAGTAAATAATTCCCCTTGATGCCGTCTGTGAAATTCAATGGTGAATTGTCTTCGTACCCGCGCGGATTGTCAACTGGTCGACGCAAATATCGCTCTGTATAGATGTTGTCGTAATATTTCCAGTGGGTTACAGGTGCCACCGCCACCGCGGCTTTAAACACATCGGCGTGTTTGGTGATGGCGGAACTACTCATGTATCCGCCAAAACTCCATCCCCAGATGCCTATTCTGCTGGCATCCACGTAGGGTGTAAGCGACATCTGTTGTGCAGCATAGGCATGGTCGTTGCTTTCTAATTTACCCAATTGTAGATAGGTGGATTTTTTGAAAATTGCGCCTTTTCTGCCCGTACCACGGTTGTCCACTACGCTAATTAAATAGCCTTGGGAAGCCAAATACTGGTGATAGAAAAAGTTGCGACTACCAAACTGATTGCGTACTTGGTTGCTGCCAGGGCCCCCGTAAACAAATAACAGAACAGGATATTTCTTGGTGGGATTGTAATCCGGAGGGTAGATGGTGTAAGTGATTTGGGTAGAGAGCAAGCGTTTGTGTACATTGTACTGAGCGCTGGTTGTAGCAACATCCCACCCGTTGACTTTGGCCAGGTGCCAGAATTCAGTTTCCCAGTAGCCCATGGCCGTAGTGTCTGTGGCATACTCCCCAAACTTGACCATCCCCAATTTCAAGTCGGCCATCCGTTGGGTCCATGCGGCATTTAATTCCACATCTTTCGACCATTTACCATCGATGCGTTTGATGCGATGTTCTACCACTGGCAAGTGGGAGGCATTGCTGCGGGATTCGGTGTAATACAATCCCTTGGGACCCAAATTGATGCTATAATTGTATCCCGGTTCAGTCAAACGTTTTTTGCCTTTTCCATTCAGCCCGATACAATAGATGTGGTCCTCCAAAACCGATTGTTCGCTACTGCTGTATAGGATGCTCTTGGTCGCGTCAACATAACCCAAGAATCGAATTACATCAAAATTACCACTGGTAATGGGCTTTGAATAGCGTTGAGTAGCGGCGCAATTGATAGATACATGACCTTGATCGATGCATTCTATATAATCATGCAGGTACAGGTGGTTGAAGCCCGATTTTTCGCTGCTGTAAATGAATTTGGTGCTGTTGGGAATGAAGGTGAGGTTATCTGTGATTTCCACATAGGCCGAATCAACTTCTTCTAGGATTAATTCGCAACTGCCCGACATCGGTTCGCAGAACAAAAGTTCCCAGTGATTTTGCCAACGATTCAAACGCTGAATACTCAAAAATTGATCGGTTTGCGTCCACTGAATGCGCGGTAGATATTGGTCTTTTTCACTGTTTGTCTTGGCGATGCGGGTTTGACCGGTGGCTAACTCGAATACATGAACATCCACTTTGGCATTGTCCTCGCCGGCTTTTGGATACTTCCAATGTGTCTGGCTCGGATAGAGCTCTTTGCTGCTGAACATGTCCATTGAAAATTCTTTTACCTTGCTCTCGTCGAAATGATAGAAGGCCAAAAATTTGCCGCTGGGCGACCAGCGCATGCCATTGTCCATGGTGAATTCTTCTTCATACACCCAGTCAACGGCCCCATTGATGATTTTATTTTCGGCCCCATCGGTGGTGACTTGTGTTTCTGTTGCCGATATCAAATCGTAGATGAATACGTTGTTGTCTTTCACGTAAGCTACCCGTTTGTTGTCGGGCGATAGGGTAGGATACCGCATACGTCCGGGTATGTAGGTGATTTTATGTGATTGTAAGTCAACAACATAGCATTTTGCAGTAAAGGAATGACGGTATACTTGCTGTTTCTCGTATTGAACCACCATGAATTTCTCATCACCGCTTATTTCGTAACTACCCTGTGGCGGAACCACGTCAAACCACTTAGAATCGAAGAGGGTAATTCGTTCACTGCTTTTGCCTTCAATGTCGGTTTTTACGAGCGACCACTGGGGTACACTTGTGGGTTTTGATTTGTCGGTTTCCTCGGAAACAAATTCCAAAAAGTGTTTCCCATCGGGGGCGAATTCGCCGAAGTTCCCGGGCTTGGGATACAAGGTTGGGTCGCGAAAAACGCTTTCTAGTGTTAAACGTTTGGGTGTGTCAATCGCTGGGACTGCTTTTTTATTGGTAATAGCAGAGGGGCCAGGTGTTTGAGCCATTAACGGGGCGATGTTGCCCAAGAGGCCGAGGGTGGCCCAAAAACAAACTTTTTGTACGGGTTGACTGACATTCATGGCATTGATATTAAATGCGCTGGAGTTTCACTGA
>JBANFU010000063.1:0-23019 GCA_037975865.1 Bacteroidota bacterium | reverse complement strand
TTATAACCTGATTATCTTTCATGTCTTTTTTGTTGCCACCCAACACACCACAGCCACCCAAAGTCAAAATCGCTATAGCCCAAGCCAATCGTTGTATCATATCAGCAAATTACCACCAAATTTTTAATACACCCAATTAAAATATTACCTTCGCATCAAGTCATGAGTCTTTCCCTAGACGCCATCAAAAAACCCATCGAGAAGGAACTCACCGCCTTTGAAGTCATGTTCAAACAGAGCATGAAAACGCGCGTGCCCCTGCTCGATACCATCATGACCTACATCGTCAAACGCAAAGGCAAGCAAATTCGCCCACTGTTTGTGATGTACGCAGCCAAACTCTTTGGTGATATCAACATCCGCACGTACAGAGGTGCCTCTCTGGTAGAATTGCTACACACCGCAACCCTGGTGCACGATGATGTCGTAGATGACAGCTTTCAACGTCGGGGTTTCTTTTCAATCAACGCCCTTTGGAAAAACAAAATTGCCGTCTTGGTGGGTGATTACCTGCTTTCTCGCGGATTGTTGTTGGCTGTAGAACACCGTGATTTCGATATGCTGGAAATCGTTTCCAATGCCGTGCGCGACATGAGTGAAGGGGAGCTGCTGCAATTGGAAAGAGCGCGGTTCATGAACGCCACCGAAGAAGTGTATTTTCAAATCATCAAACAAAAAACCGCTTCGCTCATCGCTTCCTGCTGTGAAATCGGTGCGGCCTCTACCACCCAGGATACAGAAATTCAAAAGAAAATGAGGCAGTTCGGTGAAGCCATCGGATTGGCTTTCCAAATTCGCGACGACCTGTTTGATTTCGGCGACAACAAATCGGGCAAACCCGCCGGCCTCGATATCAAAGAGAAAAAACTGACCCTTCCCATCATCTACGCCTTCTCCAAAGCCGCGCCCAGCGACGTAAAAAAGATCAAAAAATTGATGCGTAGCGATGTGAATGAAAAACAAAAAATTGCCGACGTAGTCGAGTTCATCACCGTGCATGGGGGTATGTCCTACGCCCGAATTAAAATGAATGAATTCCGAGATCGAGCCTTCGAAATTTTGGAATCCATCCCCGCCAACAAAGAACACAAACAAACCCTGCAACACCTGGTCAATTTTGTGATCGATCGCAACGTATAACCATGAAGGTACAAATTCAAAATCACACCGTTGAATTCACCAAGGAGAATAGCCAATGGACGTTAGACAACCAAACGCCCGTATCCCTGTTCCCCCAAAACAATCAAACCCTCCTGTTACAAACCAACAACCAAACAATTCAAGTGCGTTGTCTGGCGGTAGACCGTAGCACCAAAACCGTGACCCTGCTGTACAACAACAAAAAATACACGGCAAAAATTACCGAGCCCATGGATGAATTACTCAAGTCGATGGGACTCGAAAACGCCTTGGTACCCAAAATAGCAGAAGTCAAAGCACCCATGCCCGGATTGGTATTGGACGTATTGGTTTCAGTGGGACAAACGGTAGAAATGGGCGATAAAATCCTGGTACTCGAAGCCATGAAAATGGAAAATGCCATCAAATCTCCCACCGCTGGCACCATTGCCTCCATTCACGTCACCAAAGGTCAAGCCGTGGATAAAAACTTTGTCCTGATTCGCTTCGAATAACTTTCACCCCGTTCATTTTCTGTTCCGTGAGTTACCCCTTCCATACCCAAAACTCACAACGATTTACATCCAACACCCTATACGGGATGCTGTTGGTCATGGCAATCATCGGACTGTGGAACCTAGACCGACTCCCCATCGCATGGAACGATGAAGTTCAAAACTTAGATCCCGCCCTGGTTTGGCACAATACAGGCATCTTTTGTTCCCCGCTTTGGCCCAACCCCGGTGCCGACATTAAATTCCTCAGCTACCCCCCACTCATCGAAGCCTGGCACTGCCTGTGGTTGTTCTTTGGCAAGTCGGTTTGGATTGTGCGTTTGCCTTTCCTGATTGCACACCTACTCACCGGCCTACTCCTCTATCGCGGCCTTCTGTCGCTGCTCAAGAATCAAGAAAACCACACGTTTTGGGCCTTCTTCCTAACCGCCCTTTTTCTGTTCGATAAATCCACCGGAGAAATTGCGCGTAGCTTGCGCGTAGAAACGCCCATATTACTCTTATTGGCCCTCGTTCTTCCCCTGCTGAATCAATACTTTACACTGCAAACCACCCGGGGTGCTGTTATCATTGGTACGCTCCTGGGTTGCCTTACACTGGCCCACCTGTATACATGGCCCGTGGTTGCAACCGCCCTGATTTTGGCTGTATTGGCGGCCAAAACAAACAAACAGAACATGAAGTCCCTGCTCATGGTTTTGACTTTTTCACTGCCAATAGGGATTTTCTGGGCCATGCTATCGCCCGAAATTCACGACCTGAAATCGCAGTTATTGATGCAAACCGCCGATCACAGCAGTCATGCCATCAAGGAAAATTTGATTCAGTTTTTTTGGGGTCGTTTCTTCCCTTACTCACTCGAACAACCCTACACCCCCGTCTTTCACGCACTCTATTTCGTTCTGTCGTTTCAACTGTTACACTTCTACAAAACATCATTCACCCACACCGCCACGGCCCTCACCAAGGCCTGGATACCCTTAATCTATCTGTCACTTTCTCTGCCCATGATGTTGTTGGTGGCGCCGCAGCACAGATATTACCCCATTCAACATTTTTTGGGACTGCTGGTAGTTGCCGATGCCATTGTATGTCTCGGTATCCACAAAAAAATAGAACGAATTGGGTCTGCCTTTTACAACAAATTAGGGTCTTACAAACGTCTCTTTTCCGGCATATTCACAGCGATCCTTGTGGGCATGATATTATTTCCTTACACCATCAGACATTCGGCGGCCGCCTGGCATCGCACCCAGCGAAACCCCAACACCGCCATCGCATTCCTGAACAAAAACTTAAATCCCGTCCCCGCAGGAGAAATCCTTGGAGAACCCATTGCCGATTACTGGCTCGCCCAATCCCCGAACAGAAAACATTGGCGATTCGGCTTCGAATTCTACCCACAACATTTTCCGTATTCCCCCCAAGTTCCCCGCTATTTTCTTTCACGCGTGGCCCCCAATCAACTGCCCTTTTTATCAATCGTAGACTCCCTGCAAATCCCCGCCACCCCATGGCAAAAAAAACTGTCTCTTCCGGCGGTTGGACATACCTACAATGGACTCTATCTCTATCGAATACCCAGTCGGGCGGGTTGGGATTCACTCATTCAGCCCGCAATGCTTAGGGTAACGAGCGGACACTAATGCTTACTTCAACGAGGTAGTATTCTTCAATCCGTAACCCACCAATTCATCATAACCCATCGCCGGATTCTTATGATAAATTAAAACCATATAATTGTTTTCGGTTTCACTGTGCTGACCTTCAAACGGGGCAAAATCTAACAAATTGGTCTCTGGGTTCCGCACACCAAAGACGTAATTGTAATACCCCTGCTTCAACGGAATCACCGCCTCATAAGCCCGCGTATCCGGATTATAGTACATCCGGTGCGACTCCAAAATACGCCAATCGCTCAACTCCCCGTACACATACACAGGCTCTTTCAATTCGGCATCAGACTGAACTGAAAAATGCACAAAACAATAATCACTTTCAAATGCCATTCCCGAAGGCATGGGCAAGTCTTTGTTGTCATAAAAAACCCGACCGTTGTAATCGGCCCAGTTGTAATATCGCTCAAACCGCCTCGACTTTTCATTCACCAAAATCACATGCTTCTGATTGGCAATATTCAACCGTTGTTTTACACCCGCAGTTGAACTGCGAAAACTGCGAATATCAAAAAACCGATATTGGTTCATCCCATCCATCTGATTACCCAATTGATGGTTGTACTGCATTTCATTACCCACGATAAACATGGGCTTCAAATCATCAATGCCATACATCCATTCACCGTTGCGCAAAACCACCGCCTTCACGTCCTGCATCGCATTGGGCATGAAATAGCCATCGTTCTTGATGAATGAAAAATTCACCTGCTGATGGGTACTCCGCAATTCTACTTGCTTGCTTTGCGATAATTGTATATTCACAGCACCCTGATTCTGAAGTACCATCATTCTTCGCGACAACACGATATCGGCTTCGTTGAAATTGCGATACACCACCAACAAATAGTTTCCGGAAAGCTTGGGTTTGGTTTGTTCGCCGGGAACCTCAACGGTATAATGGGTATACTGCATCAAAGTGCCATTGCTAAAATTGGCATTCTCCACATTGTCGTATCCCATACCATCCAAAGTTTGTGTACGCGATAACGTACTTGGATTCCAACGAGCATCACAATGGATCAAGGTGAATTGGTAAAAATCACGTTCGCTGCGCATTTGGTCAAATTCCAACACCAAGGACTCATTGGCACCCAACGTTAGAATGGGAAAGGGAAATCCACTGTTTTTTTGATACAAACGCACTGTGCGGATATCCGATTCATAAATGGCATTGGCGTATCTCAGCGAGCTATCGGTTGAGGCCTTCGCAGGTAACAACCACAACCACAATAACAAGCCTAAAAGACAGTGTTTTTTACTCATTGAAACAAACTTAGCAAATTCGAGGCCAATATCAAGATTCTTGCATCAGCATCCACGCTTCAAACAATTCCTCGTAGGCGACCTTCGCCAGGGCATGGGCTGCATTGACCGACTCATATTGCTCTGTGATACGCGCCACTTGGTTGAAGTCGCTGGCAATGTCCGGAGCATGCAATTGGATTTCCAACGCCGTTTTTTCCTCAGCCAAAGCCAACATCTCCGCCTCTTTGGCATTCATCGCATCCTCTACTTTTTTAATCTCATTTTTACTGTGCGATTTCGGTGCGATTGTTTCACCTTCCGACACTACCGGGTTTTGATTTGCAACCCCTTTTTTCTTGCCATCATCGAGTTTCGCCAACTTCGTCTCTTCCACGGTTCGGGTGCTCATCCACTCATTATACTCTTCGTAGGTTCCAGGATATTCACGCAATATCCCATCTTCAATCCACCAAATTTTATTGGCCACCTTGCTAATAAACGTCCGATCGTGCGATACAAACAAACAACTACCCGCATAGTCGATCAGCGACTCAGCCAACACCGATGTACTGAACATATCCAAGTGGTTCGTAGGTTCGTCTAACAGCAAAAAGTTAGATTGCGTAATGAGCGTTTTTGCCAACGCCAATCGCGATTTCTCTCCCCCACTCAAAACCTTTACTTTTTTGAATACTTCGTCCCCTGTAAACAGAAAACAACCCAAAATCGTTCTCAATTCCCAATCCGTGTAGTCCGCACTCACCGTGGCCAATTCACTGAGCAAATCGTTTTTCAAGTTCAACGCTTCCAACTGGTGCTGGGCAAAAAACGCAGCTTCCACGTTCCACCCCAGTTCAATTTCACCACCACAAGGCTCTGACCCATGAACCATCCGCAGTAAAGTCGATTTACCCTTTCCATTCGCACCCACCAACGCAATTTTATCACCCCGAAGAATCTGTCCGTTCGAAGGTTTTAGAATCTCTAACTCGTCATACGATTTGGTCACCTCCTTCAAATCGGCAATCACCTTGCCCGGCGTAACCCGAATGTTGAATCGAATGTCGAAATCCCGTTTTTCGTCCTGTCTTACCTCAATCTTTTCAATTTTATCCAACATTTTGACCCGACTCTGTACGGCGGTCGCCTTACTCGCTTTCGCTCTGAATCGAGAGATGAACTTCATCTGCTGTCGTATAAAATCTTGCTGGTTCTCATATTTGCGCATCATCAACGCATCTCGCTCTTCTTTCTGCTCCAAAAACTCGTTGTAATTCCCCTTGTAATGGAATACCTGTTGATGTGATACTTCTGCAATTCGGTTGACCGTCCGATCCAAAAAATACGGATCGTGCGATACAATTACATAGGTGCCCTCATAGTTCGACAAATAATCTTCCAACCATTGGATGGTTGGCAAATCCAAGTGGTTCGTAGGTTCATCCAACAACAACAAATCAGGCGCTTGTAGCAACAATTTGCCCAACATCGCCCGCATTCTCCATCCCCCTGAAAACTCACGCAAAGACCGAGTTAAGCTGCTGGTGGGGAATCCCAACCCCTCCAAAATTTTATCGCCTTCTGCATGCCATTCGTATCCTCCCAAGGCCCCAAATCGCTCCTGGGCATCCGCCAGTCGCTGCATGGTTACGTCATCATATTCAACCTCAATCTTCTCAATGAGTCGGTTGATCTCATTCTCCAAATACACCAAATCATCCCTTCCACTCAACACCACATCGCGAACGCAATCGGCAATGTCCATACTCAATAAATCCTGATTCAAGAATCCAATGCGCAAATCAGACGGTTTTGACAACGTGCCTTCGCGCAATTCGTAATCCCCAGAAATCAATCGCAGCAACGTAGATTTTCCCGTTCCATTCAACCCTACCAATCCAATTTTTTCGTTGGGTTTAATGTGCCAAGAAGCGTTTTTATACAAGTACTTACCTGCAAATTCAAAGGAAAAATCGTTCAGTGCTAACACCCCGCAAAGTTAGGCCAACTTAACCCAATCCCACGCACAAACCCAGTGGAAAATGACCCGGCTATTTTTCTTTGTATAGCATCACAAAATCGTTCATGAAATACCCGTCACCAATGTCAAAATCAGCCACCCGCTCAATCACAAATCCTACCTTGAAATAGAAATTAATGGCCTTGTAATTTTGTCGGTTTACCTGCAGTCGCATCTCGCGCATGTCTGGCAACAAGCCCCGCAACAAAGCCCAAACACCATGCCCGATACCACCGCGCTGAAGCCGGGTGCTTATGTATAACTTATTCAAAAAATAAGACCCCTCTCCCCGTGACTCCATGGCCAAAAATCCCACTGCCAACCCATCCAACAGCACTTCGTAAAATTGCTGACCGCCCTGCATCTGCTCCCTCATAGCACCCACAGAATAAAATCGATTCAACATGTAATCCACCTGCTCCTGCCCAATGATTTCAGGATAATGATCGTTCCAAATCACATCGGCCAAAGCCTGTATCGATGAAATATTCTCCTCCGAAGCAGCAACTAACTGTAAATTCACCCCCCGAAATTCGCATTTTTGTGGCAGTATATCATGCTAACCATCCAGAACCTATCCACCGGCTTTCCCAAAAAGTCTCTGCAACTGCATGAAAATGTCCACTTGCAAGTTGCTCCCGGTAGCCTGGTTCTGCTGATTGGTCCCAACGGCATCGGAAAATCAGTGATGCTAAAAACCCTTTGCGGACTCCAAACACCCACACAAGGGGCTGTTTTCGTCAATCAAGTTAACATCCACAAAACCACAGCAGAAAAAAGAGCCTCCCTCACAAGTATCCTGCTAGCAACACCCCCGAGTATCGATCAAATGTCTGTGTTTGATGTGGTGATTTCGGGCCGACAAAGATTCTTAACCGGTTGGAGAAATCCTACCCCAGAAGATTACAACGCCGTGAACGATGCCATGAAGAAAACCGGCATCGCCTCCCAATCACACACCCCTTTTGGCTCGCTCAGCGACGGTGTCAAACAAAAAGTAATGCTGGCAAGGTGCCTCGCTCAAGACAGTGTTGTGATTCTGTTGGATGAGCCCCTGGCGTTTTTGGACTATCCCTCGCGACTTCATTTCTTGGAACTGTTAAAACAACTGGCAAAAACAGAATCTAAAATCATCCTTTACAGTAGCCACGACCTGCAACTGTCGCTCAACTATTGTGATCGCGTTTTGGCCCTCACCCAAAATAATTGGGCCTACTTCGATTCACCTGAATCTGTCAACATCTCTGAAATTTTCCCCAACCCATGACCAACAAAGTGCGCAAACCCTTTGTGATGAAGCAATTCACCATTGCGCATCACCAAGTAGCACTGCCTGTCACCTCCGATGCCTGCCTCTTTGGCGCCATGATTCATCTGTCAGAGCCCATGGACCACACCCAACCCTACCGATTGTTGGACATTGGCACAGGAACGGGTCTGCTGTGCTTCATGCTTGCCCAAAACCATCCCCAAATCCACTGCACCGGCATCGATATCCACCAAAACTCAGTAGATCAAGCCACAGAAAATCTCAAAAACAACCCGTTTGCAGAACGCATTCGTTTTGAAATGGCCAATATTCTCCACTACACTTTCAATGAAGGTTATCATGGCATCGTATGCAATCCGCCGTTTTTCGAGAATCAACTGCCATCGGAGGACGATATACGCCGACTGGCCCGACATTCAAACACGCTCAACTTATTGAATTTGATTGCATCGTGTGCGAAATTGCTGTTACCCAATGGAGAGCTGTTTCTATTATACCCTTGCGATGGACTGGCCAATACCCGCTCTACTTTGGAAAAAAATCAATTCCTCATTGTAAAAACCACTTTCATCCAAGCAAATTCAACAAAAAAGCCTCACTTGGTGATGATCCAAGCGCGCTACAAAGCCCCCAGCGCAGATTATTCCAACGAATCAAGCAGTGAAACCGTCGTCCATTACACGGCCGAAGGAAAGCTCACTGATACCGCAACACATTATTTACAAGAGTTTTACAGCCAGTTACCCTAAACAATTTTATCATTGGACTGTTTCTTCCTATATTTGATACAACATGAAATTCATTAAATACGCATTGGAAAAATCCCTGTTCGGCGTTTGCAGTCAGTTGGGAGAATGGATGGGTATCTCAGTGAAAAGTGTTCGGATGTCTTTCATCTACGCCAGTTTTTTCACCCTTGGATCACCCATCATTATTTATTTGGTGGCCGCATTTTGGATGAATATCAAAAACTACAGCCAAGAAAGACGCACCCGGGTTTGGGACCTTTAATCGCCCCGAAGCATTAGAAATTACTGCTCACTGTAAAGCGAATACCGCTGAAAGCAGGCTCTTCTCTGCAAATTCCGCCAGAGCAATTCACCCCTTGTTGCTGCTTCAAATAGGCCAACGTAAACACGGTGTTTTTCTCCGTATATCCCATAAAAACCGTGGGATAATGCAATACCTTGTTGGCAATAATCATTCTTTCATAACGGTGTGGATCCACGTTAACCATATCCCCTACCGCAATGCTCAGTTGCTTTGTTGCCCAATATTCAACCATCAAATTGGCAAAAGAACCTTGGTCATTTTTGGTGCTTAAATACTGCCATTCAACGCGCAAACTCTTTCCCTTTTCCATCGTGTGTAGCCACTCACCAAACGGGGTGAACGTTTTTACAGGCACGTATTCAGGTTCGTTCTCATAACGCGTTTGATTGTAATGAATCCGCTGAACTCCCAACTTCAACTTATCGTGCTTACCCAACTTCTGCACCACTTCCAAATAATTTTCGCTGAATAGTTTCTCAGCCTCCATCACACCGGTTGCTGTATTCAGCTTTCCATTGCTCGCCAAACTCTGTACATAGCTCGCATTGAAAAAAATCTGTGTCCCCTTGCGCGGTTTAAATTCAACCTCTCCCTGAATGCCATCCTCTCCCAATTCCTGTCCGGGTGCGTTGTATCTACTCAACAAACGATAGGTATTTTGACGCGTCATCGATGGCAAATAACTCACCAACCCATTCAATAGGGTTTCAGTGGGTGCCGTTCTGAATGAAAAATTATCCACGTGTCTGGCCTGCAGATTCAAACCGATCGAAGCTTTCTGTTTACCCAATTTCCAGCCGCCCTTTCCCCAACTCAACGACGTGTAAACAACATTACCACCAGACAATTTGAATCTGTTATTCATGCCCAAAACAGCTTCCGGGGTTTTTACATTGGCCTCTACATTCCAACTGAAATTGCCTTTGGAATAGCCGAAATAACCGTTGAAACCGTACATATTGTATTTGGGATAAAATCGTTCCGCCAATTCGTACGTATTGATGGTACCAACCAGTCGATCCATTGTTTCGCGATCCAAAGTGCGGTTGATGGCCGATGCCCCCACAATCAAATCACCAAACTTGCTTGACTCGCCCAAGGGAATATTGCCCTCCAAATTCATTCCGCTAATCACCTGCTTGGCATACCCAAATCGATTTTTAATGTTCCCTTTTTGATTTCCCGCAAACCCTTTCAAAGCCCAACGATCATTGATCTTGTATTTGAGACGCATGCCCTGAATGGCGTAATCAATCCCAATCTGCCGCTGCTCATAACTACGAAATAAAATCCCCGTTCCAAACTGATCATAAAAGGAACCCATGGTAATGTCCAATTTGTCAACCGCTTTGTTCACTTGCCAGAAACCAATTCCGTGATCGGTATAGGCGCTTTGGGGATCCAATAACGGTGAGTTGTTAAACGCATCGTATCGAACAATGAATGAATAACCCTTCACCCGATACTGCATAAACAACCAGGCATCAGCGCTTGCCGTGTTTTCCTTGTATACCTTGGTGTTGGCACCGATGCTATCGTCGCGCAAATACTTTTGGTAATTCATCAAGAGGTTTCCAGAAAATTGTCCTTTGTCAGAGTCCGCAGTCTGCCCCGTTACCCTTCCCACAATCGCCACAAAGGCAAGCAAAATCAAGGTGTTGAAATGTCTCATTCACTGCAAAGAAACAAAAAAGCCCGTATTTTTGTAGTTCCATTATGTCAGAAGTCACAATCCCACCCAGTTCAACCGCTACCAGAAAGCTGTATATCGAGAGCTATGGTTGCGCCATGAATTTTAGCGATAGCGAAATCATCGCCTCCATCATGGGTGAACATGGGTTTGCCTCAACCACCGATGAGTTGGACGCCGATGTGATTTTTCTCAATACTTGCGCCATTCGCGACAATGCAGAACAGCGAATTCGTGAGCGACTCAAACACCTTCGCGGCAACAAAAAACACAACAAAGAATTGATTGTGGGCGTCTTGGGCTGCATGGCGGAACGACTCAAAGAAAAATTGCTGGAAGAAGAGAAATTGGTGGATGTGGTTGCCGGACCCGATAGCTATCGCGACTTACCCAAACTTGTGGCAGAAGTGGATGAAGGTGGCAGAGCCATCAACGTGCTCCTCAGTCGAGAAGAAACCTATGGCGACCTGAGCCCCGTTCGCCTAAACTCCAATGGCGTTACAGCCTTCGTGTCGATCATGCGCGGTTGCGACAACATGTGTTCCTTTTGCGTGGTGCCCTTCACCCGCGGTCGTGAACGCTCGAGAGACCCTCAAAGCATTGTAAAAGAAGTGCTCGATCTATCCGCAGCAGGATACAAAGAAATCACCCTCTTAGGACAAAACGTCAACTCCTACTTGTGGTTCGGTGGTGGACCAAAAAAGGAATTCAAAAAGCTCACCCAAGAAGAACAGGAAACTTCCGTAGATTTTGCAGACCTACTGCAGTTGTGTGCCGAAGCCGTTCCTCACATGCGTATCCGATACAGTACCAGCCATCCCCGCGATATCAATGAAAAAGTAGTGCACACCATGGCCAAATACAAAAACCTGTGCAACTACATCCACCTACCCGCACAAAGTGGCAACACCCGTGTGCTCGATATCATGTCGCGCAATTACACCCGCGAATGGTACATGGATAAAATTCGCATGATCCGAAGTATCATCCCAGACTGCGGAATCAGCTGCGATATCATCGCCGGATTTTGCTCTGAAACAGAAGAAGAACACCAAGATACGCTCAGCCTCATCGATTGGGCAGAGTTTGAATTCTCCTACATGTACGTATACTCCGAGCGCCCCGGAACGCCCGCAGCCAAAAAATTGGTCGACGATGTTCCAGAAGCCGTGAAATCTCGTCGATTGAGCGAAATCATCGCCTTGCAAAACGCCAAATCCAAAGCAAAAAACGAATCGTACATCGGCAAAGTTGTTACCGTGTTGGTTGAAGGACCATCAAAAAAGAGCGACCTCGATTGGATGGGTAGGAGCGATCAGAATTCTGTGACCATTTTCCCTTGCGAACACTACAAAAAAGGCGATTTGGTGAACGTTCTGGTTGAAAGAGCCACCACCACCGCTATGATAGGAAAAGCCCTGGGCTACGCCAGCTTGTTGGATTGATCCAAATCCCGTTTCCAGATTAGCCGTTCTGGCCGTACTGTAAACGCAAATTCTTGAGCATGTCCTCAGTCATCTTGTCCAAGTCGAAATCAGGCGACCAGCCCCAATCGTTGCGTGCATGTGAATCATCAATCACCGCAGGCCAACTGTTGGCAATGGCTTGACGATAGTCGGGCTCATAGGAAATTTCAAATCCAGGGACAAACTTGGCAATCGATGCCGCTATTTCCTCCGGTGCAAAACTCATCCCTGCCAAATTGTAACTGGTGCGAATTTTGATTTGCTCCGCTGGCGCATGCATGATGTCTAACGTGGCTTTCAACGCATCCGGCATATACAACATCGGCAAGGTTGTACCCTCTCCCAAAAAACAATTGTGCTTACCGGTTTGCAATGCATCGTGATAGATAGCCACCGCATAATCCGTGGTTCCACCGCCCGGTGCACTCTTATAACCAATCAAACCAGGGTAACGCAATGAACGCGTATCGATGCCCCAACGATTGAAATAATACTGGGCGTACAACTCACCCGCCAATTTACTGATACCGTAAATGGTTGTTGGATCCATGGTTCCGTATTGTGGTGTACCAAATCGCTCCGTGTTTGGACCGAAAGCCGCAATGCTACTGGGCCAATAAACTTTCTTGATAATCCCTGTATCCCGCGCCGCATTCAACACATGGAATAATCCCTCCATGTTCAATTTCCAACCAAATTCTGGGTTTTTCTCCGCCGTGGCACTCAACAAGGCCGCCAAATGATATACTTGTGTGGGTTTGTATTTCTGAATAATGTCCGATAATCGAGCGGAATCCAACACGTCCAACGTCTCAAACGGACCGCCATCAAAAACAGGGTTGTCAGATTTTTTCACATCACTAGCCACCACATTGGCATCACCATAAATGCCGCGCAACGCTTCCACCAACTCCGTTCCTAGCTGTCCGCAAGAACCGATCACCAAAACCTTTTCATTCATCATACAACCGCAAATTTTGACTCTTCTCATCATATTACCAAACCTTTTTCATGGGGTTTTTACGTTCCACAGCAATTTGTCCCAAATCTTGTGCATTTTTGCCGTTCATCATGTCAGAAACATCGGATATCATCCATTTTGCCGTCGTTGGTGCCGGACACATCGGAAAGCGACATGCGCACATGATTAACAGCAACCCGCGCGCTCAACTCGTCGCTGTTGCCGATGTGAAAATTCGGGAAGAGCTCAATCTCGCAAGCGAAATTCCCTTGTATGAAAATCTGGAGGACATGCTGATGCATCATGCCAACATCGATGTCGTTTGCATCGCTACGCCCAATGGTTACCACAGTCAACACGCCATTCAAGCTTTAAGTATGGGTCGACATGTGGTTGTGGAAAAACCCATGGCCCTGTCAACCGATGAGTGTGACGCCATGATGGCCGAAGCGAAAAAACGCAACAAACAGATTTTCTGTGTGATGCAAAATCGTTTTTCCCCCCCTTCACAGTGGATTAAATCGCTCATCCAAGACAATATTTTGGGAGAGCTTTACCAAGTGCAAGTGGTGTGCTACTGGAACCGCGACCACCGGTATTACAAAAAAGGTCATTGGCATGGCACCGCCGATTTAGATGGTGGCGTGTTATTCACCCAATTTTCCCATTTTGTAGACCTTGTTTTCTGGCTACTCGGCCCACTCAATATTGAATTTGCCACGGCCTCCAATTTCAATCACCAATCGCTGACGGAATTCGATGATAGCGGACAAGTACTGTTTTCTTTCGGCAAAAGAGGCAAAGGATCACTGAGCTATTCTACCAGCCTTTTCAATCAGAATTACGAAAGTTCCATCACCATTATCGGCGAAAAAGGCACCGTGAAATTGGGTGGACAATACATGAACTCCGTTGAGTATTGCGAAATCCAAAATTATGAGATGCCTGTATTGCCCGCATCGGAACCACCCAACGATTACGGAGGATATAAAGGCAGTGCAGCCAACCATCATTTCGTCATAGAAGAAGTCATCAACCATCTACTGCACAACAAACCAACCATTACCTCCGCCGAAGAAGGCAAATCGGTAGTAGACATCATCGAAACCATTCATCAAGTTCAAAAAAAACATAAACAAAACATTGATTAACAACGATTTGAAAGTTTTTGATAAAAGTTTTCAATTTCTTTGGGGGTAGCCAGGGGTTTTGGTGTTTATAGGCCAGATTACCCCTTTCCGGAAAAAGGCAACGTCATGACAAAAGAACAACTAGAAAGCAACATCTTCACCAAATATGCTGCAGGTTTAATGCAAGAAGATGAATTGAAAAAATTGGAGGATTGGTTGAAGAAAAATCCCCAATTTAAACCTACTTTAGCCATCATCAAACAGCAGGTGTCGGCCATGATGCAACCCCAATTAATGCACTAAAAAAATGGACAATTCCAACAACAAACCCCACATAGACAGCGAGTTCCAAGAAGTTTGGGACAAGGCAGGGGAGTATACTTATTCCTTCGAATCAAGCAATGATCAAGCTTGGGAGAAATTCCAAGCTGGACGGAAGCAAGCCGATACACCCAAACCCTTTACCATTTGGAAAAACACCCAACAAATTTGGCGAGTGGCCGCAGCCATTACATTGTTGGCCATCGGCGGTTGGGCTTTCTGGTACAATCAGCAGAAAACAGCCATTTTAGACCAAGGCAACTTTGCTACCGTGAATCAGCAAGTGAAACAAATCACCCTGAAAGATGGCAGCACAATTACCTTGAATTCAAACTCAACGGTAAAATACATCCTTACCAAAAACAGCCGTAACATTGAATTGCAGGGAATGGCCCATTTTGAAGTGGCGAAAAATCCCAATGCCCCATTCACCATCAAAAGCGGAAACAATCAGGTGACCGTGTTAGGTACTGGTTTCGACGTACGGTCGTACAACAACAAACCCCTGCAAGTTTCTGTAAATCACGGAAAAGTGCGCGTTGAAAAATTGGCCACCCAATCCGGAACCCTGTTGGAATCTGCCATCCTCACAAAAGGAATGCGCGCCACGGAAAATCCACATCCTAAAACCAAACAGGAGTCCATCTTCACCGTAGAATCAAACATCAACATCCATGCGGTTCAGTGGCGTGAAGGCACACTTTCATTCAATGACGCTCCATTAGCGGATGTAATCAATGCCGTGGAAGAACGCTACAACGTACAGATTGAAATCGTCGGCAACGCACCCAAAGGATTGAGAAACAATCAACAGCCAACCCTTACAGCGGAGTTTAACAACAATCAAACTGTAGACGCGGTATGTGCTGTCATCAGCAAAGCCCTCGAGATTCCTTTAACGGTAGTAAAGTAACCCAGATTTCACCCATTAGGGATTTTACCCTTCCCCAGGCAACGACAAAAGCTGTTTTGTTTTCAATAACTTTGTTATTGTGGTAATGCAACGGCTTTCATATTGGCAATATATCCTAGCACTTTTGTGCGTTGCCATTGTTGGTCCATTATCCGCTCAACAATCACTGGTAAGTGCTTCAATAGCAACCCCTTCGCCCGAGAAAAGCCAACTGTATTTTACACCCAATGTTGGACAATGGACAGATGAAAATCCATGCATTGCCCAGGCGGTTGTCCCGGGCGGCGCTGTTTTTATCACCGAATCAGGCCTACGCATCCTAACGGAAGCACCCGAAAACATCCAAAGAAAACACCAAATTCACCACTTTCGGGGTAAAGACACCCAATTTACCCTCGCTTATCACGTGACCAATCTGCAGTTTTTGCAGGCCCAGAAACCCTCCAACATCCTGTTCCAAGACCTCGCCTCATGGAAAGAGAATTACTTTTTGGGACATGAAATCCACCGCTGGCAATCCGTAACACCCGCCAAAAAAGTTGTATTGAAAAATCTCTACCCCGGCATTGATATCGCCATATATTTTCATCAGCAATCGTTGGAATTTGATTGGATCATTCATCCCGGCGCAGACCCTTCCGTCATTGGCCTCGAAGTCGACAACCAATCTCAATTATCTCTGCTGAAAAATACGCTTTACGTGCAAACATCGGTCGGACAATTTCAAATCAATCCCCCAAAAGCCTTTCAAAAACTCCCCCTGAAAAGTAAAATTCAACGGGTGACCTGCGGATACCGGTTAAATAACAACACCATTCAATTACAATTAGGAAAATACGACCGTTCCGCACCCCTCACCATCGATCCCATTTTGGTATTTAGTACCTACAGCGGTTCCCAAGGCGATAATTTTGGATTTACCGCCACTTACGATACCAGCGGTTGCCTTTATGCAGGTGGTATTGTTGATGCGTTTTCGCGCAAATACCCCGTTACAGTCGGCGCTTTTCAAACAACCTACGGAGGTGGAGGCCTAGGCGCACCGCCGGTTCAACTGCCCTGTGATATCTCCATCAGCAAATATTCTCCCGATGGAAGCAAACTGCTTTTTGCAACCTACATGGGGGGCGACGATGATGAATACCCCCATTCCCTTTGCGTAGATCCCTTCAACAATCTCTTGATTTTTGGGACAACCCTGTCCTATAATTTTCCCGTCCACCCCGATTCAGCAGCATTTCTCAATCACCAGGGAGATTACGATATTTTCGTCAACAAACTCAGCAGCGACGGTTCAACCCTGTTGGGAGGAACCTTCATCGGTGGAAATGATGCCGATGGATTTCAAACCGAATCGCCCTTTACCGCATTGGTCTATAACTACGCCGACAACTATCGTGGTGATGTAACCACCGATGAAGACGGCAACATCTATGTGGCTACGTGCACTCGTTCAACCAATTTCCCCACCACGCTCGGTGCGCTTCAATCCAAGCCAAAAGGAGAAACCGATGCCGCCATTCTTTGCCTAAACAACAGTCTTTCAAAACTCAAATGGGCGACGCTCATGGGTGGAACCAATGACGACGCCGCTTACTCCATCAAAGTAGATGACTCAGCGCATTTGTACGTTGGTGGCGGTACACTGTCCAGCAACTTCCCCATGGCAGGCGCAGGATACAGCAATTCGTCGTTGGGTAGCATCGATGGATTCATTTCTCGTTTCAACAAAAACACGGGTAAATACGATATCGGTACGTATTGGGGAAGTGTAGACTACGATCAAATCTATTTTATCGATCTGGATATCAACAACAAAGTGTATTTCACAGGGCAAACAGAAGGACAAATAACCCGAAGCCCAGGCACCTATGGAAAAGACAACACATCACAATTTATTGGGCGTTTCAGCAACGACCTAAAATCCCTTGAATTTATCACCACTTTCGGGAATCGCACCTCCGGCATTCCTGAACTGAGTCCCTCAGCGTTCATGGTTGATAATTGCTACAACATCTATTTCAGTGGGTGGGGTTCCAACATCGGCGTGGGCAATGCGGGAACCACCGGTGGACTGCCCATTACCAGCGATGCGCACCAAAAAACCACGGACAACAACGATTTTTACCTCATCGTATTGGGCAAAGATGCCAAAACCCTCAAATACGCCTCCTACTTCGGTGGCAATCTTTCCGATGACCACGTCGATGGCGGAACTTCTCGTTTCGATAACCGAGGCATCATCTATCAGAGCGTATGTGCAAGCTGTCCCAACAACCCTCCCGGTTTGAACGATTTCCCCACTTCACCTACCAATGTGGCTTTTAAAAACAACGTGAGCATCCGATGTTCCAATGCCAGCTTCAAATTGGATTTCCGGTTGGGATACTCTGTGGATGCCCTATTTGTGGCCAAGCCAGAAACCATTTGCTTGAATAAATCCATCGCCTTTCAGCCCATCCATCGATTCAATGGCACCTACCGATGGGATTTTGGCGATGGCGATACCTCTCACCAATTCAGCCCAGAACACCTGTACCGTGACACCGGAACCTATACTGTAAAACTCACGGTCACAGACTCCAATAGCTGCAACGCTACCGCCACCTACAGCAAAAAAGTCCGCATCACGCTGTCGCCCAAAGCCGCAATTTCTGCCGAATTCATACCCTGTAAACCAGGCGTTAATCTCATTTTGGATATCACCAATGGCGATAGTATCCTATGGGATTTCGGCGACGGCACACCCATACAAAGAACCACTGGTAACGGTGTAGTAAAGCGAAATTATCAATATACCGCAGGACAATACACCGCGAAAGTGATCATAAAAAACGCAAGCACAGGTTGTACCGACTCACTTTCACTGCCCCTGCAAATCAACAGCGATAGTACCCATGAAGTAAAAATTGCCAACGTCTTTACACCAGGAAACAACGACGGCAAAAATGACTGCTTCCGCGTATACGGTATATCTACCTCCTGCGAGGAAGCGGAACTGCGTATATTCAATCGCTACGGTGAGAGAATATTCTTCACCAAAAATTTAGATGAGTGTTGGAACGGCCGCGTAAACAATGAAGGACCCATCCTTCCTGCAGGAACCTATTTCTATCAACTCGACATTATTAAAAGCCCCTACATTCCCAGTCCAAAACTGTACAATGGGGTCATTGAACTCATTCGTTAAGCAACGCTTTCGGCTTCAACTTCTGGCGCAATCTTCTTCACCAAACCCTGTAACACTTTACCAGGTCCAACTTCCGTGAATTTTATCGCTCCATCAGCAACCATGGACTTAACACTCTGTGTCCAACGAACGGGAGCGGTCAATTGCGCCACCAAATTGCGCTTGATCTCTTCCTGATCCATCACAGCGGACGCTGTCACATTCTGGTAAATCGCACACCTGGGTGCAACAATCTCAGTGGCCTCAATGGCCATCGCCAATTTTTCACGAGCTGGCTCCATCAATGGACTGTGAAAAGCACCGCCCACAGGTAATATCAATGCCCGTTTTGCACCCGCCGCCTTCATACCCTCGCAAGCTGCTTCAACAGCCGCATAAGCACCCGATATCACCAGTTGGCCCGGACAGTTATAATTCGCAGGAACTACCACTCCTTCTATCTCCGCACATACCGACTCCACTTTTTCATCGTCTAAAGCCAACACAGCCGCCATGGTGCCCGATTCCAATTCACAAGCCTCTTGCATCGCCAAAGCGCGCTGCTCAACCAATTTCAAACCATCCTCAAAGCGCATCGCACCGGCAGCCACCAGCGCGCTAAACTCGCCCAAACTATGGCCCGCTACCATGGAAGGCTGAAATTCATCCCCCATAACCACCGCGCGAATCACACTGTGTAAAAAAATCGCGGGCTGGGTAACACGCGTCTGACGCAAATCCTCATCTGTGCCACCGAACATCAAATCTGTAATCCGAAAACCCAGAATTTCATTGGCTTTCTCAAAGAGTTCTTTCGCTTGATCGTTGCTCTCGTATAGGTCTTTTCCCATACCTACAAACTGACTTCCCTGACCGGGAAAAACAAAGGCGTGCTTGCTCATAGGGCGCAAAAATAACCCAAAATACCATACCCGTAACAATTCCAATAAGCGAAGACCAGCTACACCTCAACTCCACCGAGAGAGGAATCTCAGCACAACCTCTCACCGAGAACCCATCAAAAATCGGGCACCCCGCCAGTATCGCCAGAGCAAATACAAGGCACCCAAGAATCCCAACTCCACCAACCCCACCCAGCCATAAAATCGCCCCAAATCCCGGGTTCCCAACCAATCCTTCACCCACAGCAAAGGCAACACATGCCACAAATACACCCCCAACGATTGCTGACCAAACCACTCAACCACATTCCAATGTGGCAATGCCTCCGCCCGCATCAACCGGAAAATCGCCACCAACAAAAAAACATTGGCGAAAATCCAAACCCCGTCACGCATCCCATCGGAAACCCCCGCGTGGAAATAAAACAAACCGCCATACAAACCCATCAGCACCGTTCCCGAAACCCAAAACAGCCAAGATCGAGTCGATAATCGCTCCTCGCGCAACGCCAGACCAAAAACGAAAAATAAAAAATAGTGCGGACGCAATGTGTGAATTAAAAATCCTGATAATGACTGACCCATCAAACCCACCATGTCTGCCATCCACACCGACTTGATATAATAAAATGGCAACGCAACCCCCGTCCCAATCAACAAAGTTTGAAATCTTGAAAATCCGCGGACCGCCATCCACCATGCCATCACACTCCAAAACAAATACGCAGGCACAAACCACAGATGATAAAATGGCACCGAAAAATAGGCCTCCCAACCCTTCCACAGCGGTGTTTTCGCGCCCCAAGCACCCAAATACAGCGCATAAATTACCATTGCCAAAAGCCATGGCAGGATCAATCGCACCACATACCTTCCCAAAAATACCCTCAGTGAATCTTGTGCCGAACGCGAAAAAGGAAATAAATAGCCCGCAACCGCAATGAAAAACGGCATGTGAAACCCATAAATCACGTATCGCCCAATGCTCTGATCTAGCCGACCTTGTAACACATGCCCAACCACCACCAACAACACCAATAACCCCTTTAAAGCATCAATGTTTCGGTTGCGACTTTCCATGTGTCTATGTTGTTTTTATGCCCATTCGCCCAACTCCAACCACCGCAACCCCTTCTCATCCAAATCGTCGTTTACCCGCTGCAATTCTGAACTCAACGCAGTAATTTTCTCAAAATCGGATGTCAGCCCCGACAAAGCAACCTCCAACTCCTTCTTCTTGATTTCCAACGCCTCCAGATCCTTTCCCAACTGTTCGTATTCAAACTTCTCTTTGTATGTGAGCTTGCGTTTCTCCTCAGCCTTCCCGGTTGACACGACCACCGCCGCACTGCCCATAACAGGCGCTGCCTCCCCGTGCAATGTCCCTGCCTTCAAACTCGCACTGTCTGATTTTCCTTTCGATTCTATTCCTTTTCTCGCCGCTGCAGCCTCTTCATCATATATCTCCTTCCATGTGCGATATTCGGTGTAATTACCAGGGTAATCCCGCACTTTGCCCTCACCCTCAAATACAAACACGTGATCCACCAATTTGTCCATGAAATAACGGTCGTGGGTAACCACCAAAACACAACCTGAATAATCCATCAAAAATGCCTCCAGCGTGGCCAAAGTCAAGATATCCAAGTCATTGGTGGGCTCGTCTAAAATTAAAAAGTTGGGATTTTTGATCAATACTGTCATCAAAAATAACCGACGGCGTTCACCCCCACTCAAGCGTGAAACCACATTGTACTGTGTGTCATTGGAAAACCCAAACCGCAATAAAAATTGTGACGCTGACAACTTCGTACCATCGGCCAACGGCAAATATTCGGCAATGTCTTTCACCACATCAATGACTCTTTTGTCGTCATCCACCGGCATCCCCTGTTGCGAGAAATAGCCAAAAACCAATGTTTCCCCCGATACGATTTTCCCCTTATCGGCCTTCTACACACCCATGATCATATTCAACAGTGTACTTTTACCCACGCCGTTTGGTCCCACAATGCCAATCTTTTCGCCCCGTTTGAATGTGTAGCTGAAATCACCCAGAATTCGCTGTTCACCATAGGATTTCTCCAAGTGATGCAATTCCAAAATCTTTGATCCCAACCGCTCCATCTTCACCCCAAACTCAACCTTTTGCTGCGTGTATGGACCTTTCACCTTCTCAGCCAAATCATCAAAGGCATCCAACCGACTTTTACTCTTGGTAGTTCTAGCCTTGGGCATGCGTCTCACCCAGTCCAATTCACGTCGGAACGTATTTCTATTTTTCTCCCGCTCGCTGGCCTCAACCTCCTCACGCATCGCCTTCTTCTCTACAAAATAGCCATAATTGCCCTGGTAAGTGTACAACACCCCCCGATCCAACTCCAAAATTCGGTTGCACACCCGATCCAAAAAATAACGATCATGCGTCACCAACAACAAGGTCAAATTTTTATCGCTTAGATATTCCTCCAACCACTCAATCATGTCCAAATCCAAGTGGTTTGTAGGCTCATCCAAAATCAACATATCAGGTACGTCGATCAACACACGCGCCAATGCCACCCGCTTGCGCTGTCCACCGCTGAGCACCCCCACCGGCTTAACCAAATCCGCTTCATGAATATTCAACTTTCCCAAAACTTGTTTGGCGCGGGCCTCGTAGTCCCAACTCTCAGACATGGTCATCTCAGAGGTAGCCAAATCCAACCGTTTTTCTGTTTCGTCGTTGGCAGATTCGGAGTAAGCCAACAACGCAGCCTCATACTCCTTCAGGGCGATAATCGATGGCGTATTGCCCACAAACAAGTTATCAAGGACCGACAACTGCTCATTCAAAATGGGATCTTGGGGCAAATACTCCCAATGGATTTCTTTGCGGATGCTCAAATTTCCGGCATCGGGTTTATCCAAACCCGCCAAAATATTCAGCAAACTACTCTTTCCACTGCCGTTACCAGCAATTAAGGCCACTTTGTCGCCGCGGTTCAAACCAAACGTAATTTGATTGAACAATACCTTTTCATTCCAACTCTTGGTGAGTCCCTCTGCTGATAAATAATTCATGTTGATATCGGCTGTTGCAGAGCAACATCCATCCTACAAAAATACGCCGAATTCACCGCCCCACTTTCGCAAAATTCTTGGATATTTGAATCTCATTAATTTTCCAAATGAAGCCATTCCATCTCCGAATTTGCCTGCCTTGGCTCCTGTCTTTGATCCTTTTCATCCAACCATTGAAAAGCAGCGCCCAGCAAAATGCCTCGCAAGAGCACGCCATCCATAACAAAACCGTCTTTCCCGCATTCCACCAGGAACGCTTATTCGGACACTATAAAGGTCAGCTGACTGTGTACAAGAATGCCACTGAGGTGGGCATGACCGCCACCATGGAAATCATCTTTGGCAAGCCCATCACCACCCCAACTGCAGAAAAAAACCTCAGCCCCCCGCTGCGCTACCCCTTCATCATCAAATACGATGGCGATATCCGCCGCTACCAATTGGTGGTCGATGCCCAAAACCCCAACAACCTCTACATCGATGAAATGAATGGCATACACATC
>JBANFU010000030.1:0-4552 GCA_037975865.1 Bacteroidota bacterium | reverse complement strand
GCCTAACAACTTGGCGGGTAGAACCCGTGCCTTGGCGATTGATCCTACAGTATCAACAGGTAAAAAAGTTTGGGCTGGTGCTGTGACAGGTGGTTTATGGTATAATGACGATATAACCAGTGCTAGCAGTCAATGGAAGTTTGTTTCCGGGCTGTGGAGTAACCTTTCAGTGACTTGTATTGCATTCGACCCCAATGCCCCAGGTACAATGTACGTAGGAACAGGAGAGGGCTGGGGTTCCACAACCTCGAGTAGTCGTGGTTTTGGGGTATTTAAAAGCATCGACTCAGGCAAGACCTTTACGCAGTTAGCGGCAACCAAAACATACTTTTTTGTAAATGACATCATCGTCCGATCGGAGTCAGGTAAAAGTGTGGTGTATTGCGCTACCGACATGCAATATGTGAATGGCGCTTGGCATGGAACAACCACCGGTGGTTTGATGAAAAGCACGAACGGAGGTGTATCATTTTCTAATGTGATGCCTAAAATTCCTGGGTATACCATCTCAATGATTCCGGCGGATTTGGAACTCGGGAGCGACAACAGACTTTGGATTGGTACCAGAAGAAATTATGCCCAAACCGCCACGGATAAAGGGGGTGGAAGGGTAGTATACACAGACGATGGCGTCAATTTCACCACCGCCTATTCGCATACAGACAAAGCAGGTCGTGTCGAAATCGCTTGTGCTCCAAGTTCTTCCAATACCATTTATGCGGTTTTTGAGTCGAATGGAAAAGTTGACACTCTACTAAAGTCATTAGACAAAGGAATGACCTGGACATCCATGAGGAAACCGAAAGATGCCGACGTGGGTATTCCTGCCACTGATCCATCGCGAGGACAGGCTTGGTATGATTTGATCTTGGCCGTTTCACCCAAAGATTCCTCTGATGTACTGTTTGGGGCGATCGATGTTTTTCTTTCGGAAAATAGCGGTGGCTCATTTGTACAAGTGGGTAAGTGGAGCGATAATTCTGGATTGGCAAACTTGAGCTGCTCTTATATTCATGCCGATCAACACAATATTGTATTCATCCCTGGGAGCAACGCTTTCATTATCGGCAATGATGGTGGCGTATTTTACTGTCAGGATTTATTGAATAATTTGGCCAATCAATCCGTCATTTACGAGCGCAACAATGGCTATATCGTAACCCAATTTTACTGGGGCGACATCAGTCAAACCAAGGGAAAAAACTTGATACTTGCAGGAGCGCAGGACAATGGAACCCATCAACTCAACACAGCGGGATTAACCAATAAAAATATGGTGTCGGGCGGAGATGGTGGATATTGTTTTATCAGTCCAACAAACGACAACAAACAGGTTGTGAGTTACGTCTACAATCAATTCTTTGCAACGTCAGACAACTGGACCAATGCGGCAAAACTCATAGATGATCCCAATACGGGTAAATTTATCAATCCAGCAGCCTGGGATGATGTCAATGGTTATTTAATTTCTGGAAAGGGAAAGTGCACGCTTTATAGAAATAAACTGGGTACATCTTCCACATTGGCCAATACTGTCACCGTAAGTTCAACCACGGCGAATGGCGCTCCAAGTGCCATCACTAGCAGCGTAAGCGCATCGGGTAAAGGACAATTGTATGTTGGAACAGATGTCGGAAAACTCTATGTAACTGCAGATATCGGGGCTTCTACACCCGTGTGGACGGACATCACGGGAACAATCAACGCGGGAAATATTAGTGATATTTTCAGACTCAGGAGGTCCGACACTTTATTCGTGACTTTGAGTAATTATGGGTCAGGCGTGAATATCTACATGAGTGTTGATGCCGGAAAAACTTGGGTTTCCCGTGATGGCAATATCGCTGACATGCCCATTTGGGGCATATTGTTAAATCCCCGAAAGTTGGGTGAGGCCATCATTGCTACTGAATTGGGAATCTATGGTACGTCGGACATTTTTGCTATTTCCGTCGTGTGGACGCCATACAATGACGGTATGGGAGCCGTAAAAGTGGCAAATTTGCGTTATCGCGATGCAGATCAAACCATCATGGCCGCAACACATGGGAGAGGGGTGTTCACTTCAGACGCTTGGTCAAAAGCCAGTCCCATTGCAAAATTTGGTATTGGAACTGATACGCTTTGTACTCACCAAGTACTTTCGTTGACTGATTCTAGCCTAAATACGCCTACGAGTTGGAAATGGAGATTTTCGCCAACAACCGGTATACTATTTAAAAACGGTACGGACTCCACATCAAAAAATCCGCAAGTTCAATTTACTAAGGGAGGAAGCTACAGCATTACATTGTTTGCGAGTAACGCCATCGGCGAAGATCAATTAACCAAAATTAATCGTGTTTTTGTGATCGACTCAATACCCATGACGGTTTCAATTCAATCAAATCCTACTACAGTTTGTGTGAACGACACCTTTAACATTACTTCATCGGTAAATACAAATGGAAACAAAGTTTCATTGTCTTACTCATGGAAAAAGAACGGGGTTGCACTCTCAAACACTCAGGATAAATTGTTTGGATTGACACCCAACGTATTGGATAAATACCAATTATTGGTGACGTCCACGACGCGTTGTGTAACTCCTTCTACGGCAATGAGTGCAATCATGTCTCCCAAAACGACCGGTGTTAAGACGGTAGCGGTGAGCTGTAATTTGGATACACTTAAGGCCGCCAATGTGGGTCCTGGCACTTACAATTGGTATAAAAATGGCACATTGGTGGGTAGTGGACAGAAATTCAAACCCAATCAAACGGGATTATATCGTTGTGTATATGTTGAAAATGGTTGTCAAAGCGACAGTAGTTCCATCCTGATTTTAAAATCTATTGGTTCTAAACCACCCATCAACAAAATGGTTTTGGTATATCCGAATCCGGCCAATGACCAATTGATTATTAAAGGAATGCTACAAATCGCCGAGATTAAAATTTACAATGCTGTAGGACGTTTGGTGAAAGATGTATTCTTGGATACTGCACAAATTGAAATGGTCATGGCTGTGAGTGAATGGACTCCAGGAATTTATTCTGTACAATGTTTGAACGCCGAAGGCTTGGAAGTTTACAAGGAGAGTATTTTAATCAAACACTAGCAAATCCTATGGAATTGAATTACTTACTGGATTGTCATTTTATGGATTGCCGTGTCCTTTGAATGTAAATTGGAGATTTTTCTGAAGTTGCGTTGGATTGATTTTCTCAACGGTGATGTCATGGGTTTGATGAGTGCACATCGAGATCATTGATGTGAGTTTTTTCACCGCAAATGTTACATCAGGAATTATACCGACTTGGTGTTTGAAACTTATTCATTTTGGTTAGGAGAGATTCAGATTGTGATCTTATCGTTACTGAGAAATACTGCTGAAGGAAAAGATTGAACGATTCCTTGGGACATGTTTTCGTTGATTCTCTTCACTATTTGATTGTTTCATAATTTACATTATGTTAAATAATGAAATGCAATAAAAGCCAGATTGCTCCGGCTTTTACTGTTATAGTCTCTCTACTAGGATTATTCCATCCCCTTGATCAGGGCGGCGTACTTCTCCTCACCGGCTTTGTCACCCAACTCAATACAAGCTGATTTCAATGCCTTACAAATATTGATTTGATCCGCAGTTGAATAATCCACGTTATCCAGGGCTCGTTCCAAATATTTGCGCGCTTCACTATAAAGAATCTTGAATTCCTCATCCACCAATTTCTTTTTCGCACCTACAGCAGCACTTCGTTTGTCGTACAGTTTGCGTGTCTCATATTTCATCAACGACAATCCCAAGTTGAAATTCGCATCATAATTGAACTCATCCAATTCAACAGCCTTGCGGTAATCTGCAATGGCATTGTCGTATTTGGCCTGATTCTCATACAAATACGCACGGGTATAATACAATCTGCTATTGGGTTCTATCCCAATTTGACGATCAACATCCGCAAACAATCGTTGTTCTTGTTTGATGCTCACATAAAAATTCACCAACACCTGAAACATGGCGTCGCTATTGTTGGAGGCCGACAACGCGGTGCGGATACAATTCTCTGCTTTTGCGGTGTCACCTACTGACAAATAAGCTCTTGACAAGCCCTCTACAATCGCAGGAACCGTGTTTCCTTTGTCTACCAGCCCCTGTAAAATGGCGATTTTTGTCGATTTGCTACTGTGCATAGAAGCAACCTGCGCATACGTTTCGGTCAAACTTTCTTTGGTGATTTTGTTGTTTGCCAAGTTTCTGGACATCGCGGTATCCAAATAATCGAAAATTCCGATCATCTCACCGTAATAAATACAGAGAGAGTCGTAGTTTTTCGTTGCAAAGAACGCAATCGCCTCGTTATAACCGGCAGCAAAGGCATTGCCTGCTAGCGCTGTGCCATTTTCTTTCTCTTCAGCCTTTTTGGGTAAGGTGCTTTCATGAAACTTTCGGATAGAAACCATGGCCTCTAGTCCTGCTGCGTTTGTAAGACCTTTCAGTAGTTCATTGTTTTTGGCCCCCGCCAAACGAGCATACACATCGCTTCTGACCAAATACATTTTAGGCAAT
>JBANFU010000106.1:0-3389 GCA_037975865.1 Bacteroidota bacterium | reverse complement strand
CCCCGCCCCAAAAACAAACAAATGAAAACGCTTCATATGCCCAAAGATACTGAGCCGTTGGTTCTTTTGTCGTCGTCCGTCGTTTCCTTGCATCAAAACAGAGAAAAAATCGACGAAAACCCCGATTCCATCGTATTTTTGCAGTATGGATGCTAGCCCTTTGCACGCAATCTCCCCTGTAGACGGTCGATACGCCTCAGGCACCCAAAAACTCAAGCCCTACTTTTCCGAAGCGGGTTTGATTCAATACCGCATCCGCGTTGAGGTGGCCTACCTCTTCGCCCTCGCCAAAGTGATTCCCAATGTTGATTGGAAAGCCCTGCAAGCCGCTGAAGAAGTACTAACGCAGTGGAGTATTCAGTTGCCACTGTCTGATATTGAGCGGGTTAAAACCATCGAAAAGACAACCAACCACGACGTAAAAGCCGTAGAATATTGCATCAAAGAGAAGTTGGATGAGTTGGGATTGCAGGCCTACAAAGAGTGGGTTCACTTCGGCCTCACCTCCCAGGATATCAACAACACAGCCATCCCACTGAGCTTCAAAGATGCCAGCACCGACGTGCTTTTTCCGGCCATCGAAAACATTGTGGCGATCCTGAAAAAACAAGCCCAAGATTGGAAAGACATTCCGATGTTGGCAAAAACACACGGACAGCCCGCCTCTCCTACCCGATTGGGAAAAGAATGGTACGTGTTTGTGTCGCGCCTTGAATCACAACTTCACGGACTGTACCGCATTCCCTTCTCCGCGAAATTTGGCGGCGCTACCGGCAACTACAACGCCCACCACGTAGCCTTCCCACAAATCAACTGGCCCGAATTTGGAGATCAGTTTGTGAGCGAAGAATTGGGCCTATACCGCGTATCGTTCACCACACAAATTGAACCCTATGATTTTTTGGCTGCCCAATTCGATAATTGGAAGCGCCTCAATACCATTTTGATCGACTTCTGTAGAGACGTTTGGACCTATGTGAGCATGGAATATTTCAAGCAGAAAATCAAAGAGGGCGAAGTGGGTTCCAGCGCGATGCCACACAAAGTGAATCCCATCGATTTCGAAAACGCCGAAGGCAACTTGGGTATCGCCAACGCCTTGTTTGAGCACCTGTCCGCGAAATTGCCCATCTCTCGTTTGCAGCGCGACCTCACCGATAGTACCGTATTGCGAAACTTGGGTGTGCCTTTCGGACATACCCTGATTGCTTTGAATAGTTTGGAGAAAGGATTGAACAAATTGTTGCTCAACGAAGAGGCCGTTCAAGCCGATCTCGGCAACAACTGGGCTGTGGTAGCCGAAGCCATTCAAACAATTCTGCGCAGAGAAGGCTATCCCAACCCTTACGAAGCATTGAAAGCTTTGACCCGCACCAACAGCAAAATTACCGAGTCTAGCATAGCCAATTTCATCGACGAACTGAACATATCAGATTCTGTAAAACATGAACTCCGACAAATCACCCCTTACAACTACACTGGCACGCATCCAAACTTGGATTAAAGCGCGGGTCGCGTATTTATCCCAGGGTGGCCGAGGCAAACGCATCGCCAAGAAGTCTGCATGGATCATGGGCATCTCGCTCACCGTGTTGCTCGTGGCATGGATTGCTCTGCGCGGATTGTTGTTGAATTGGGCCTTCGACAAAGCCGTAGCCAAACTCGATCGCAAAGGATATACCCTACAATGTGAAAGCAAAGGGTTTACCTATTTGTTTGGCGTAGAATTTCAAGGACTATCGCTCAACCACAAAAAATCGGTTGATACCCTCCCCGGAAAAACCGTTTTCGCCTGCAAGCAAATGGCCGTGGGATTGAATGTTTGGAAATTTTGGGACATTGGACTTTCGGGATTCGTGACCAAGGACCTCACATTGGATTTGGTAAACCTCCCTGCCTATTGCAATTACTGCGATTTGCTCGGCAGCGATGAAAAAGCCGACGACAGCCCCACCCCACAGCGAGACCCTGTGGTGAGCTTGTTTAGACAGTTGGAGAAATGGATTGGCAAAGCCCCTAACCACCTGGAAATGGCTGGCACCCGCCTCTCACTCACCGATACCACCGGAAAAATCGTATTGGCGCTACCCAACACCCTGTATAAAAATGAGGATGTGAACCTTCACCTAAAGGCCACCTCTGAGAAACTGCTCACAGCACAACAAAAGAAAGAATATCGTCGCAAGAAAAAAGGCGATGTAGATTCGATGCCCTTGGTAACAAAACAACAAATAGAATTTCTGTTACAGGGCGATTTGGACAAAGACGACTTAACTGGCCATGTGAGTATCACGCCGGCCAATCAGCAAACATACGTAAGCATTCCCCTGGTTTTGAACGGATTGGGCTTTCAACGAGCCGAGTTTGAAGTATCCGAGTTGGGTGAATCCTTTGGTGCCATCCACGCCGATTTGCAAGGAGGGTTTATTGGATTGCAAGTCGATGATGAACGAATTTCCGATACGTTGGTACAAGTAGACTCGGCCCACGGTCGGTTTGTTTGTGATGTAAAAGACGGATTTTTTGAACTGGACTCGCAAAGTACCGTCAGAGTAAACCAAGTGTCAGCCCACGTATTCGCACAATATCAAGGTGGCAACAACCCCAAATACGCTCTGGGATTGTACATGCCCCGGTTGGGCGCCAATGCCTTTTTCTCTAGCTTGCCCGTGGGATTGTTCAGAAACATCGGCATCCCAAAGGCTACGGGTACATTGGAATATCGTTTCCGCTTTGCGATGGAACACGAAAAACCACGCGATTGCATTTTGGAAAGTCAGATGTGGCCGAGCAAAGATTTCACCATCGTTCAGTGGGGTAACGTAGATCCGCGGATCATGAATGGCGCATTTACCTACACGTACTGGGACAAAGGAGAGCCCGTGGCACGTTTTGAGGTGGGTGGCGACAATGGAAATTTCACACCCTTGGAAGGTATCAGCAAGGATTTGGTGCGATGTGTGCTGCGCAGCGAAGACCCCGATTTCTTTCATCATCAGGGATTCTACATGGATGCATTCCGATCCAGTATTGCCCAGAACTACCGCCAAAAACGATTTGCCCGCGGGGGGTCTACCATATCAATGCAATTGGTGAAAAACGTGTTCTTGGGTCGGAGAAAAACCATCGCCCGAAAAGTGGAAGAAATCCTGTTGACCTGGCTGATGGAACGCAGATCGCTGGTGAGTAAAAACCGGATGATGGAAGTTTATTTGAATGTGATTGAATGGGGTCCGGGAATCTTCGGTGCCACCGAGGCCGCCCGCTTTTACTTCCACAAACACCCTTCAGAACTTTCGTTGGGAGAATGCACATTCCTGGCGAGCATCATTCCGATGCCCAAAAAAGTCCGCTGGTTTCTGGACTCCAATGGCTGCGTTAAGAGCAAC
>JBANFU010000010.1:0-3490 GCA_037975865.1 Bacteroidota bacterium | reverse complement strand
AGCTGCTGGATGCCGATGGTAAGGTGGTTGTGAAAGACAGTTTCACGGTGGCTAATAAGACCCATACATACACCCTAAATCTGAATGGATGTTACAAGTTGATTGTGTACGACTACGGATTGGATGGGTTGAATTGGTGGGCCAATACGGCACAGGGGACGGGCGCGGTACGATTGAGGAATGCGACCACCAATGCTATTTTGAAGACCTTTATTGCTGATTTCGGTAGTTATTTTGAGTATAGCTTCACTACCAATTATGCCTTGCGTAATTCGGATCAAACGCTAGAAAATGCGGTGAATTTGTATCCCAATCCGGCCAGCGGACAGTTTTCATTGGAGGGGGAACGTTTAGTCGGCGCGCGCGTGATGGTCAGGGACGTAATGGGAAAATCGGTGGCGGAAATTTCTCAGGTGGGCGGTAATCGTGCCAACTTCAATACGTCTTTGTGGTCGAAAGGTATCTACACGGTAGAAATCACCTTGGGCGATGCCAAGACCACAAAAAAAGTGGTGGTGTATTGATTGCTTTGTAGTTACGGTTTTTGCAGGTCGCCACAGTGCCAATGTGTTGGCACTGTGGCGACCTGCAATTCTAATTTTAGTTTGGTCACTTGGCTGCCAAACGGAATTCCAAAATATCGCCAAAATCATCTAGCTCAATCCACAATTCTTTGTTGGTCAATCGTTTGATGGTGTATTTTTCTATTGATCCATCATTGAACACAAATTCTAATATGGTTTTATCTGTTAGAAATTCCCATTTCCCGGTTTCGGTTGTTCCGTCAATTAAAAGGTTAAATGTGCCATCTTTTTTCATAGTCCATTCAACACCTTCAAATTCGGAAGTGATGTCAGTTCCTGAATAGGTGGCTCTTTCTATTTTCCAAGTGCCATCTACCCGAGATTTTTTCGATGCCAAAGAAAACCCTGGACCCTCGTCGTACTTCTTACAACTGGTCAGGGGCAATGCCACAGAAATTGCGGCAATGATTGAGAATTTAATTAGTTGTTTCATGAATCAATACTCGATATTTTTAAATTGAACTCATTACGGAATAACGCAAAAACAAATAATAAAATTACGGAAAATCACAACAGATGTTGAATATACAAGTTTTACTTTTCGGTGCAATTTTCCGCTCTGGGTGTTTGTCGATATTTTCTATTAGATTTGAGAATGAGCTGGAATCTATCGGACAATCAACTCAAAAAGACCTTTGAATTCCAATCGTTTGAAGCGGCGATGGATTTTATGCAGCGCGCCAGTTCGGTGATTGCGGCATTGGATCATCATCCCAAGTGGACGAATGTCTACAACCGGGTTTATGTTTCCTTGTGCACCCATGATGCCGGCCATGTGGTCACACCCAAGGATTATGCATTGGCTGAAGCCTTGGATGCTGTGTTTTTGGATGGGTAGTTGATGGGGATTATACTGTCGCTCATCGAATACGATGAAACAGGTTCCTGTAAGTTTGATTATTTTTGATTTGAATAATATTAATCATGAAAAAGTTATTACTTCTCATTTCGTTTGCGGCGTGCAGCGCGACATCTTGGGCGCAAACCCAAGTAAAAATTGTTACCGTCATTGAATCTATCGTGCCAATGGGCTTGGGGAGGTCTCGACTGATTGAAACTAACGAGGCTGTTAATCCTGCAGGACTTACCACGAACCGCACTGACGGAGTAACATCAGAACAGGGCAAGGTATTACGTGATGAGGTAAAAGTAGAGAATTTCTCAGAGACCAAATTGCTTAACTTGTTTTCAGGGGTGGGGATTAATTTTCAAAACGTAGCGTCCAATGATGCAGTGGTGTCTACCCGTTTGACCCAATTGTTGGCCGAGGGATGGAAAATCGCGCATGTGACAGGCGGTGTTGAGAGCAATGGGGGACAAGATGATGGACAAGGTATTTTCTTGACACGATATATTTTGGTAAAGTAGGTTTAGTTCGTGTCGATGCGATACAGTGTCGCGAACCAACAAAAAAGGCCATTTTCAATGGCCTTTTTTGTTGGTTTATGTAGATAAAATCTTGCAGCTCTGATTAAGCGAGGAGATCCTGTTATTGGAAGACTAGGTAAGTCATCACAGGATAGTGGTCTGAGATATACAATCCTGGTCCGCGGGTGGTGTCATCCACCCAGTAGGTATCAACGTTGAGATTTTTCACAAAAATGTAGTCGATGGTGGGTCCCGCTTGTTCGGCGTTTTTGGCAAACCCATTGAATGTGCCTTTGTTAGGGGCTGAGGGATCGATGTTCATTTGCACTTTGGTTGCGCTGTAGGCCGTGTTCATGAAATGGTCCATCAGATATCGGATGGGTTTTGATGTGTCTTGGCAGTTGAAATCGCCCATGATGATGACGGGGTCGGTCTGGGTGTGTTTTTCTACCAATGCTTTGAGGATTAGAGCACTCTGATATCGGGCGGTATTTCCCATGTGGTCGAAGTGGGTGTTGAAAATCCACAGGAATTTACCGGATGATTTTTCTTGGAATTTTGCGAATGTTACGATGCGCGGTAGCGCAGCATCCCAGTCTTTGGAGGGTTGGTTTGGTGTGGTCGATAGCCATTGGGTGTAACAGGTGTCGTTGACCAAGGTGAACCTCTGTTGATTGTAGTATATCGCGCAGTGCTCACCGCGTTGATCGCCGAAGTCTCTGCCTACGCCCACCCAACGATAGGTATCGCCCAGGGTTGCTTGAAGGTCGAGCAGCTGTCCATACAATCCTTCCTGCACACCGAGGAAATCGAATTGTTTTAACTGCTGTTTGATGGCTGGCAATCGCTGGGGCCAGGCGTTGGCACTGTCGCGCGGGGTGTTGTAGCGGATGTTATAGGTGATGGCAGTGATTTGACCTTGCGACGAGATCGCTGAGAGACAGAAAACCCAGAGGGCGAGGATGCGAGACATGGGACAAAGATGAAGAATTGGTTTGAATTCCGCACAAAAGAAAAGGCCCCGTCTGCGACGAGGCCTTTGAGTGGCGGTGAGGGGGGGATTCGAACCCCCGGAACAGTTTCCCGTTCGTCAGTTTAGCAAACTGGTGGTTTAAGCCACTCACCCACCTCACCAATGGGGCTGCAAATATAGTATTATCAAAATTCCTTTACAAGCGATTGCCCCAAAGTTTTTTATGAAATTCCCAAATCTTTCTCCGTTCAAATCCCAAATCGTTTCAGTATTTTTGTAGCCCTTATAGAATAATTGAAACGTATGCAAATCAACATCACCTTCCCAGACGGCGCCGTTAGAAGCTACCCAAGTGGATCCTCGGCCATGGATGTGGCCCTGTCGATCAGTGAGGGTTTGGCACGCAACGTGCTCGCCGCCAAAGTGGACAAGGAAGTCTGGGATGCCAGTCGGCCTATTACCAAAGACGTTGCCTTGCAATTGCTTACGTGGAAAGACAAGGAGGGTCAGCAGACCTATTGGCACTCAAGTGCACACTTAATGGCTGAAGCCCTGGAAGCTTTGT
>JBANFU010000256.1:0-2697 GCA_037975865.1 Bacteroidota bacterium | reverse complement strand
TGCTTGGGAATAAATGGTGTTCGGTTTGGAAATTCAAACCACCCATGAACCAGGTCGCAAAAGGAGATTTGGTAGAAAAGTTGTTGGTAGTCACCACTTGGTGAATGGCCCATTCGTTGGGAATCCGTTCGCCACTGAGGTTGTATTCAACTCCATTTTCGAAATGGGTGGTTTCTACGGCGTGCGCCAATTGGAATACCAAGCTCAACACGATGCCCATTGAAATCTGCATCGCCATGTAGCAAGCAAACCCCCAGCCAATGCCCAAGAAATACAGAGGCGCAACCACATAAATCAACGTGTAGCCGATTTTGGCAGCCCAGAAGATCATATGCTCGGAAAAAGTCATTTTGGGCATGGGTTGCTCGTTGACTGCGCGGTTGAAGTATTTCATGAAATCGTTGGCATACATCCAAAAGATGATGGAGATTCCATACAAGAAGAACATGTACAAATGTTGGTTTTTGTGGTAGGGTTTGAAAGGCTGTGATTCGCAGTGACGCAAAATGGGTGCTTTGGCAATATCATCGTCGAGACCATCTACGTTGGTCCAAGTATGGTGTAACGTGTTGTGCTTGAACTTCCAAATGAAGGCATGACTTCCCATCAAGCCGAGCGAGTTGCCAAACAATTTATTTACCCAACCTTTGGAGGAGAAAGCGCCGTGACAGGCATCATGCATTACGTTGAAACCGGTGAAGGTATGCATTTGGCCAATCAGGACGAACAGCAGAAGGCTGCCCCAAATGGGCATGGGAATGCCCACGGCAGGAATGTTTAACGCCAACACCACCAAGATGGGTGTTACAATGATGGCAAATGCCGTTTTGCTCCACAATACCCAATTGCCATTTTTGGAAAGTTTGTTTGTGGTAAAGTATGCGTCTACTTGGGTTCTTAATTCGTTGAAGAAATCGTTGCCGTTGTTGGCGAATTGTACTGGTTTGGTTGCCATAATGAATTTATCAAATTACGGCCAAATATGTCAAAAAAATAGCATTTCACCATCACTTAGTGTAAAAATAACACGAATTAGAAGGCAATTCCTAAACGAATTCCCGGATTGGCGAATAAAGTAAGTCCCAAATTCTTGCCCATCGGGACGGTTCTTGTATCGGTGGTTGTTCCGTTGTTGCTAATGGTGGCTACGCTCTCGCCATATTGTTGATAAAGAATGCCGTAGCCTACTTCGGCCCCGATGAAAATTTGTTTGCCTAAGTAGAAGTCCAAGCCGGCAAAAGCGTTAGCTCCCAAAGAAAATGCTTTTTGGGTTTGGGTGTTAAAATTGCTTCCCTGAGAAAAGGTTTGACCGTTGGCTGAATTGGTGAGGTTGTATTCATAATTGGATTTTCCCAAAATACATTCCATCCCCCAGTAGGGTGATAAACGCAGGGTGCCATTCAAGTGGTTTTCAAAACCTGGTGCAATGAAGATGTTGCCTTCTTTGATGCTCCGTTCCATGTTGCCTTGGCTGCCCACAATGACCGTTGTTTCATTGTTTTTGGTGGCCAGAAGTCGCGCGCGCAGCGCGCGACGATCGGTAGTGAATTTGCGCACTTTGATATCGTTCAGTCCCACTCGCAAAAAGCCATTGCCGGTTTGGGCGTAAAAGGCGGCTTCTGTGCTCCAATCGCCGGCTTGGGCCTTGTATTGCGGATTGGTTTGGGCCGATGCCCAGGCTGTTGTGAAAAGGGTAATAGCAAAAATGAACGACTTCATGTTTCGAATATCTTGGGTTTGGGGCGAATTATTGATAAGACAGGGGAGAAAGTTGTGGACAGGCATCGACTGAATTGCAAGTACTTTGTAATGTGAACCTCAAATCTTGGGTCTGGGCATGGTTGTTTGTGGGTGTATCGTCGATGGCGACGGCACAGACCGAGGAGGGCATCTCTGCCATTCCACCAGACTCTGTGGCTTGGAATGTAAGGGATAGCATCAATATGGCTTTGGCGCAGACGCCATCGTACAGCATGTGGTTCGATTCCAGGAATTCATTCATTTCAGCAGATCCTGTGAACGTGTTTGGATTGCGTTATGGTTTGAGTTGGGGCAAGATTTCGGCCTATACGGGGTACTATTTCACTTCCTACAATCAAGCCAATGGGGGCGATTCGGTGCAATACAAATTCAGTTATTTGAGCAGTACCTATGAATACCGCCTGTACAAAACCCATCGGTTTTCATTGACTGGGTTTGCCCAACTCGGCGGGGGTATTCGCACCGTGAATCACTTGACGAATCCGGATATAGCCAATCAACGACAGTTTTTCATGCCCTTGGAATTTGGGGCCTATGGTTCTGTGCGATTTCTTCGCTATTTCGGGGTTGGTGGGGGATTGGGAACGCGCATCGCGCTGTTCCCCGGAGGAAGAAATTTCTCTGGCCCCATTTACTATCTCGGGTTTACTGCGTTTCCGTGGACGTTCTATGAGGATGTCCGCAGAAAAGCCAAAAAACACGGCGTCAATTTACCCTAGGAAGCTCACCCTAGGAGGCTCACCCTACCCGGGGTAGTCGAATTTTTATCACTACTTCTTCTGAGCGGCCTTTTGAGCGCGTTCTTCATCGAGGTGTTTCAGGAATTCCACCATTTTGTCGACATCAATTCGGTTGGCCACAATTTTGCGGTCGGCGTCGAGCACATAAATGGTTGGAGAGGCCACTACATAATAACTGTAGAGTGCGTCGGCGTAT
>JBANFU010000192.1:0-8186 GCA_037975865.1 Bacteroidota bacterium | reverse complement strand
TTCACCACCACAAATATCAACAGACCCAATCCCGCAACCCGTGGCTCCAACGCAATGATGACCCCAAACAAGGTGGCCACACCCTTACCGCCTTTGAATTTCGCAAAAATTGGCAACATATGCCCTACCACAGAGAGCACGCCAAACACCACGGGGAAAAAGCCTGTAAACTCAGACGATTGCCAACCCTTTCCAACGAAATAGAAGCACATTTCGTAGGCCAACAATACAGACAGAAACCCTTTGATGATGTCCATCAATAGCACCACCGTGCCAGGTCCTTTTCCCAACACCCGAAAAACATTGGTAGCGCCGGCATTGCCACTGCCATGTTCCCGCACATCGATTCCATAAAATTTGCGTCCAACCCAAATGGCACTGGGAATCGATCCCAGCAAATAGGCAATCAACCCACACACAATTTCAATTCCTGATTGACCCAAAATTTCTAGCAACATATTGAACTAATTCTGCATTCAAAATTAATGGAAACTTCCCATTCCTGAATTATGGCTTTACCAATTTTACCGTGGTTTTCTGTGTACCTGACTGTATTTCAACCCAGTAAAGCCCTGAAGACAATCCTGAAATGTTCAATTGCTGTCCACCACCCTGCAACATCATCACAGGCACTGACTGCTGTTTGCCTTGTACATCTAACACTCGAATCGCATCAATGTGGGTCACCCGCATCGGCTCAACTACAAAAACTGACGTGGCTGGATTGGGATAGGCTTTCACCCAGGCTTCCGCAACCATCATTTGCATCGCACTGGCCGGTGGCATTTCAAAATTCTCCTCCCCATCGGCGCAGTTGTTAGGACTCCCTTGTGCCGCATTGTAACCCAGACCTCTTCTTGCAAACGCCTTCCAAATCAATCCCGCATTGGCACCACCGTTGCGGTTTTCATCGGCCATCAATATCGCATCGCGGGCATCGGTAAAACCAGGTCCGCAAGGCTGCAACTTCATCGCATCAAAAACCAACTGAACGGCCATATTATTGCCGCCCTTTCCGTTGTAAAGATCCTCATCGAATCCATATTTGTCTACAAACTCCCAGTACATATCCCACAACATGGTACACCAAATTTCACCAGTGTAATGTACTTCGGTTTGTACGCCGTTGGCCGCCTTGGCCAAATTCGCGTAGGTGTGCGGATTGATGCTCATGTTGGTGGAGTACGGATAGGTTCTAATTCCCCCACCGGTTTGCGTTTCACCAATCAGCCAATTTCCAACACCGCGAGCCTGAGATCCAACATCACCCTTTTTCGCGGTAAAGGCCAATCCCACAAAATCACTCCAACCTTCACCCATCTGCTCCGCATTCGCCAAGCCGTTTGAATTCGACGGTCCACAAGTCAATCGTGTAGATATTCCATGGGTATATTCATGGGCGATGACACCCAAATCCAAGTCGCTGTCCGTCTTTTTCGCATACGCAGAACTATCATAGAAAGTGACATTCAGGTTGGTATCCTTCAATAGATTGCGCAATTCGTTTGCGTTGCTCAGCTTCACAAAAATCACCGGAATGGTTACTTTGCTCGCTTGCGATGTATTATCGGTTGCCATCGTGATTACCTGGTCGGCCGACGATGTATCCAACAGCACCACCGCTGTAGCCCCGTAAGTTTGGGCGCGATACACTTTTTGAACAAACGTACAGCCACCGCGAACAACCGCTGCGATGTTGCCGCTGATTTCAGGACCGTTCGACAAGTTGGTACAGCATTTATTGGTTGCCGCTGCCACGTTGTCTTTCACCAGCACCAATTTCCCAGACACGGGCACCGCAGTAATTTTCTTGCCCCAGTTGCCATCGGTAATGCCCACACCATATTTCATGCCTGCGCCATAATTCACCACCAAATTGGCTTTTTCACTAACCCCATCCCAAATAAACATTTGCATACGCGGTGCTGAACCATCGGGTGGCGTGGCGAAGTTGGCATTATTGGTACCACTGCCGTCTTGTGCGTCTGCATTCACTGCATCCTGACCGATACCCGCCCCAGAGTAGTTTTTCGTCTGAAAATTCCCCGATTCTTCATCAAAGCCATAGTGATGGGAAAGATCATGCATTAAGTTATTGGCAACAAACAAATTGTTGATGGCAAAGTCGCGGTAGTTCACCGGATCTATCTCACTTTTCGAATACGTTAAATCGAACGCCAAGGCCGTTCCACCATTGGGACTGTATCCCGGTTGATTGTTTGCATCAGCATCTTCCGAAGCGTAGACATTGTTTCCGCGGGTGATTGTGTATTCCGCTCCATCTGCACCATTAATATCGTGCCATCCATAGGGCGATGCTTGGGCATCGGCCGGACTTGTGAGGTTGGAGGGATTTCCGTATAGCGGGCTTTCCGTGGGAAAGGCGTAGGCCTTGTAGGTTGCACCATCGCCTCTTCGCTGTAGTGATTTCCCTTGTCCACTGAGGACCAGCGATTTCATCGGGATGGCCTGATTTTCTGCCATTGCATTGTTTTGATGCGTTGAACCGATGCCATTGTTGGAAGCTATCGACTGTTCATAGGAATGCTGAGTGGTTTCAAACTGGGTAGGTGCACAATGCACGGTCCAGCTGTGTTTTTGCAGAACCGTTCCTTGCCCGTTGATCCAGAGATTTACCCAATCCGAAGTTTGGGGTTGATAAAACACAAAATATTTCGCGGCGATGAGTTGGCCTTCGGCATTGGGCCAAAACACGGACTGCTCATAGTACTGACCTTCGATAAAACGGGTTTTGGCGGTCATCGATACCCAAGTCACGTTTTTGGGAACATCGGCGCTCTGATTGTAGGCGGACTTCAGCGCAACGGTGCCTAAGAATTGGGCATCGAGGGAAGAGATACTGCCTTGAATTTTCTGTGTGGCTTGGGATACGGCGCGAGAATTGGCGTAGAAAAGGGTTCCATCGGTTTTGAAATGAAGCCCCACCACCCCATTTACAACGGGAGTCCCCGCAATGGTTTGGAGGATATAAGCATGCGTTTCTCCATTGGATTCTCTCACAAAATCTTGAATGACGGCATCTTGCATGTCGTTGGCATTCATCCCCCATTTTCCTTGTGTCGCGAGTTCCTTGGCTTTATTCAGGGTTTGTGTGGGGGTAATTCCGGTAAAATTATTTTGGGCAGAAAGGGTTGCGCAACCCATTCCAATCCCTAAGTACAATAACGCAGTAGCGAATGTATTTTTCATGAACTTGCAAGATATCAGTTTGATGTGGGTTGCGCAAAATTTTCAAACAAAAAGCCCCGCGTTAGCGGGGCTTTTTACACTATTCTTAAACAATTATGCTTAGCAGTATTTGAACATGCTGCCGCCGTAGATGGCGTTTTCACCGAGTTCTTCTTCGATGCGTAACAACTGATTGTATTTTGCCATACGGTCTGAACGTGAGGCACTACCCGTTTTGATTTGACCGCTATTCATAGCAACCGCCAAATCCGCAATGGTACTGTCTTCGGTCTCGCCGCTTCGATGGCTGATCACGTTGGAATAACTGTGACGGGTTGCCAACTGAATCGCATTCAAGGTTTCTGTCAAGGTACCAATCTGATTCACTTTAATCAAAATGGAGTTTGCAATCCCCTCGTTAATTCCGCGTTGCAAGCGGTCTACATTCGTCACAAACAAATCATCACCCACCAATTGCACTTTATTTCCTACGGCCTCTGTCAATTTCTTCCAGCTCGACCAGTCATCTTCTGCACAACCATCTTCGATTGAAACAATGGGATATTTTTTGCACCAGTCAGCCCAGTAGTTGACCATTTCATCACCGGTAAACACTTTACCATCTGATTTCTTGAAGGTGTACAACCCTGTTTTCTCATCATAAAATTCAGAGGTAGCCGCATCCATTGCGATGAAAATATCTTCTCCCGGACGGTAACCCGCCTTTTCGATGGCTCTCAGAACGATTTCAATGGCCTCTTCGTTGCTTTGGATGTTGGGAGCAAAACCACCCTCATCCCCTACGTTTGTGCTATATCCGGCAGACTTCAATACAGATTTCAAATGATGGAACACTTCCACACCCATCCGTAAACCGTGAGAGAAACTCTCGGCCTTTACCGGCATCACCATGAATTCTTGAAAGTCGATTTTGTTGTCGGCATGAGCCCCACCATTCAAAATATTCATCATGGGCACGGGTAACACATTGGCGTTTACACCACCGATGTACTTGTATAAAGGCATACCCAATTCATCAGCAGCAGCACGAGCACAAGCCAATGAAACGGCCAAAATTGCATTGGCACCCAATCGAGACTTATTGGGGGTACCATCCATATCCAACAAAATCCCATCAATTTCATTTTGCGCGCACACCTCAGTTCCTTCCAACGCCTCAGCAATGTGATTATTCACATTTTCAACGGCCTCGAGGACACCCTTTCCCAAATACAAACTAGGATCGTTATCGCGCAACTCAGCCGCCTCGTGAATACCTGTAGAGGCACCAGAGGGAACTGCCGCTCTTCCGAAGCCACCGTCTTCGGTGTATACTTCTGCTTCTACCGTTGGATTTCCGCGAGAATCCAAAATTTGTCGGGCCTGAATGTGGGTGATTTCGCTCATATGATTGGTTTTATTATTTGTGCTTTTTAATTAATTCAATAAACTGATCGAACAGATACCATGAATCGTGTGGACCTGGAGAAGCTTCCGGGTGATGCTGAACTGAAAACGCAGGAACATCCAAGCGCGCAATCCCTTCCACTGTATCGTCGTTCAGATTGATGTGCGTCAATTGAACTTTGTGCGATAGGGCTTCGTCGTACTGCACCGCGAATCCATGATTTTGGCTGGTAATCTCACTTCTGCCGGTAACCAAATTCTTAACAGGATGATTCAACCCACGGTGACCGTGATGCATTTTGTATGTTTTCAATCCAGAAGCCAAACTCAACAATTGATGACCCAAACAAATGCCAAACGTTGGCATACCACCATCCACCAACTCTTTTACGGCGGCAATGGCATAATCCATTGAGGCAGGATCGCCAGGACCGTTGCTAATCATCAATCCGTCTGGATTCCATGCTTTGACATCCGCCGCTGTGGCATTCCACGGGAAGATCCCCAAATAGCAACCCCGATCTACCAAGCAACGGGCGATGTTCAGTTTGTTTCCATAATCCAACAAGGCCACCCGATAGGGTGCATTTTCGTCTCCCATCGTGTGAAATGCTGTACTCGAAACCTTGGAGGCCAATTCCAATCCATCCATGGATGGCACGGCGTTCAATTGCTCCAATAGCGCATCCACATCCATATTTTCCGAGGAAATAATGGCGTTCTTGGCGCCCGTTTCGCGCAAATGACGAACCAACTGACGCGTATCGATGTCGGAAATGCCTACCAGACCGTTCGACATAAAATAACTATCTAAGCTATCAGAGCCATTTTGTCTGGAGTAATTGTGCGAGAATTTCTTGCAGACCAATCCGGCAATCTTGATGCCATCGCTTTCAATCTCTGCTTCATGCACACCATAGTTTCCTATGTGATCGGATGTCATTACCAGAATCTGACCGAAGTATGAGGGGTCCGTAAAAACCTCCTGATAGCCTGTCATTCCTGTGTTAAAACAAATTTCGCCGGTAGTTGTACCTATTTTGCCAATGGCTGTACCGCGAAAAACGGTACCATCTTGTAGCACCAAAAGTGCTGGGGTTAGTTGAGCATTCACTTCAAGGGTTCAAATTTCGTATTAATACTTCAAGTCTTCAAGCATTGTGGGTAAATTGTTGTCTACCCATTATTCTGTTCGATGTTTTCTTTGGGGAACCAGATGGACCAAAAAATGCTCAAACACAAAATCCCGATAATCACCAATAAATTGTGAATCTCATTGAATCCATATTGATGCGCATATTTCTCGAGCAACATTTTCAATCCGATGTACACCAAAATCATGGAAAGACCATACTTCAAACTGTAGAACTTGTCCATGCCTGCGCCCAGCAAAAAATATAGAGACCTCAACCCCATCACTGCAAAAATATTTGAGAAGAAAACCAAGTAAGGATCTCGGGTTACACCAAAAACGGCAGGCACACTATCAACCGCGAACACTACATCCGTAACGTCTACGATAATCAACACCAAAAACGGTATTGTGAGGTAGAGGTATCCGTCTTGTCGAATAAAAAATCGGGTTTCCGCGGGATTATTGTCGGCCACCCGGAACCACTTTCTCGCATACCGAACCACCACATGGTTGTCTGTATCGATGGCATCCTCATCACCCGAACCCAACATTTTAAATCCACTGTAGACCAAAAAGGCACCAAAGAGGTACATCACCCACTCAAACTTCGATACGATTTCACTCCCCAGATAAATAAATAGAAAGCGGAGAACCACAGCACCGATAACGCCCCAAATCAATATCCGCTTTTGATTCTCTCCACTCATTTTGAACGATTGAAAAATCAACAATATCACAAAAAGGTTATCGATACTCAGGGCATATTCCAACAAAAAGCCACTCAAGTATGACACCGCCGCCATTTTAGAAAAATCGGCCATCGCCCGATCAAACCCAGCAGACAAATCCAACTGCACTTTGTAATCCAGTTGATACTGTCTAAAATCATCCAAGGTTTGAATGCTTTGTAATTCACCATGAAAAAAGTAAACAACCACCGTCATCAATAACCCTATCGAAAACCAACCGGCTGTGTGCTTCAAGGCCTGAGCGGCGGTTACCTCCTCCTGCTGCGTTTTGGTAAATACGCCCAAATCCCAGAGCATCCCCAGCATCAACACAACGAAAAAAGCACCCAAAAAAATCAACTGCGTCATAATGTACTGCAAAGGTACGTCGAAATGAAAGACTTACCCTACCGTCATGCCGTTAGAAAGGCCTAGATTTGCGACAAATGCCAATAATGAAATCAAGATTTGTAAAAAACGCAACCTTGAGCGTGGTTGCTGGTTTGCTCGTGACACTAACAATGCAATCGCATCGTCCCGAAGAGGGCATGTTTCCATTGAATTATGTAAACATCAACGACCTGAAGAATGCGGGATTGAAACTAGAAAGCAAAGACATTTTCAACCCTGAGGGGCTTAGCTTAACCAATGCGCTGGTAAAAGTAGGCGGCTGCACAGGCAGTTTCATTTCCGATGAGGGATTGATTATTACCAACCACCATTGTGTGTATGGAGCGGTTGCAGACGCCAGTACCGTTGAAAACAATCACTTAGAAAATGGATTCGTCGCCAAAACAAAAGAACAAGAAATCCCCATCAACATGCCCTGTAAAATCACAGCGAGCTATGAAGATGTATCGGAGCGGGTGTTGCGCGGGATTGACGAATCATTTACGCCCAGCCAGAGAGCCGCAAGTATCAGCAAGAATATCAGCAATCTCGTAGCCGAAGAAAGAGGCAAACATCCTGAAATGAGCATAGAAGTTTCTGAAATGTTTGTGGGAAAAACCTATACCCTGTTTCGGTATGTGTTTTTAAAAGACGTGCGTTTGGTCTTGGCACCACCGGTGACCATTGGACAATTTGGCGGAGATTCTGACAACTGGGAATGGCCCCGTCACAACGGTGACTTTAGCTTGGTGAGAGCATACGTCGGCAAAGACGGCAAGCCCGCGGCTTACAGCAGCGAAAACGTCCCGTACAAACCAGCCAAAACCCTAAAAATCAACCCAAAAGGCACCAAAGAAGGCGACTTTGTCTTTATCATGGGGTACCCTGGTCGCACCTTCCGCAATGAAACGGCCCCTTACCTGGCATTTCAAGAAGAAGTACACTTGCCAAAAATTCAAGGTTTCTACAGCTGGTATTTGAGCCAAATCAAGGACATCACCAAGAACAATGAAGCCGAGCGTCTGGCCTTTGCGGGCGAGGTGCAGAGTTTGGAAAACGTGGAGAAAAACTATCGAGGCAAAATTCAAGGGCTCCGCAGGACTCAGTTGGTTGAAGCGAGAAATACTGAAGAGAATCAAATGCGCAGTTGGGCGAGCACCCAAAATCGCTATAAGAACGCAGGCGTAGCAGCCATAGATTCGCTCCGGGTTTTATGGCAAATCAAGGACAAAACAAAAGACGTAAGATATTGGGCACAGTTCACCAACAATCAGAGTAAGTATAGTTTCGCCATTTCGGCCATTGAAAATGCAAAATTACGATGGGTTATCGCCAAT
>JBANFU010000188.1:0-2678 GCA_037975865.1 Bacteroidota bacterium | reverse complement strand
GCGCCCCGCATTTGTTCGCGGAAGTACCAATTTAATTCGTCTTGACCATAAACGCTACCCAAAAACAGACCGGGGTAGTATGTGGCAAAGCTCTCTTGAAGCCACTGTTCGCCATCGTGTTTGCCGGTGATCAAATCGCCGAACCACTGGTGAGTGGCTTCGTGGGCATTGACCGTAACGTAATTTCTATCGAGAAATCCCCGTTGGTCCACCCAAAAGAAATCGCCGAATGTGGTGGCCGAGGTGTTTTCCATGGCGCCATAGAGGAAGTCTTGAACCATCACTTGGGAATACGAGCCCCATGGGTAGGGAATGCCTGTTTCTTTGGAGAGGAAATCGATGATGGCCTCGCTGTATCGGGCGGTGGGTTCCAGTTTTTCTGGGTGCTGAGGATAATACCAGAACTGCAGGGGCGTGCCAGCGGCTGACAGGGTTTTTTGCACAGCGTACTCACCAATGGCCAACATCAACAGGTAGCCGGCGTGTGGTTTTTCCATGGCGTAGTGCCAAGTGGTGGTTCCGTCTTTGTTTATGCGCTTAGATTTGAGTGCGCCATTCGATAGTACTTGGTGCCTTGAATCATGGGTAACCACAGTTTCGGTGATGAATTTATCGCCCCGATCATCAATCATGGGGATCCAATGACGGTTGTCGATGCCCTGACCTTGTGTCCAAATTTGCTCGCGAATCATTTCTTTTTCGTCGCGAGGTTGGTTTAACGGTTCTCCATTGGATGCGGTAAATCCGCTGAAATAGATGCCTTTGTTGGGGTTGGCTGTATACTCAAACACGATCTGGTGGGAGGGCTTGGTTGTACGGATACTGTTGGACTTGCTTGCGGGTCCATCTCCCTTTTGCTTTCCCGATGGAGGCAGGTTGCGCTCCCAAGCCATGGCAATGGGACTGTTTAATTCTGGGTAAACAACAACCCCGGTGGAGATGATCCTGAATTTTAAAGGCTTACCATTGAGTGTGGCCGATTGAATTTGGATGCCTGGGGCATCGAAGAATATGGTATCGATCTGTGTTTGCAGTGGGACAAACGTATGTGTGACTTTTCCGAAAACGGTTTTCTTGAGCACATCGAAACGCACCTCCACTTTCATGTGGGTGACATCGATATTTCGGTTGCGCTCATGTCCGCCATGATCGATATGATAACACTGTGTCTCAGGAAATTGAGCCAATACCGCTTGTTGTAAAAGGCAAAGTGCCGCGCTGAGTAAAATGGATTTTGAGGCCTGCTTTGTCATGCGATGAAGCCAGGTGATAGATTCTTTGCAATTCATGGGTTGGTTACGGCAGCGAATATAGAGATTGGAGCAGGGGAGAAAAATTCTTTGGTAATTTTTGCAAAAGGTACTTGACTTGAGGTATTTTTCGCCTTATTTTTGCAGTCCTTTTGAGGGAAACCACTGCTGGAAAGTAGTCAAACCCAATGAAGAGAACGGATTGGTAGTTCAGCTGGTTAGAATGCCGCCCTGTCACGGCGGAGGTCGCGGGTTCGAGTCCCGTCCAGTCCGCAAAGCAAACCCCCTTGCATCGCAAGGGGGTTTTTTGTTTTAGGAATCCCCACAACATCCGTCTTTTCAATGGTTTGGTTTCCTCCTTGTTCGGTCCATTTTCTCGTGTCTCTACAATGTAATTCTATCGCCGACTATTCAACAACCATCAAAAACGTTGTACTTTCGATGCGTCATGCTGCCCATTTACACCAACAACAATAACACATTGCGCAAGCTTACGGTCATCGCCGCGCTACTGATTTCTCTATTCAGTTCTGCCGTATATGCTCAAAAAACCAATTACCCGGCGGCCATTAATGTGGCCCGACAGGAATTCGATGCGCAAGATGGCTATATCAACGAAAAGGTAACCCAAATGGAAGGCGATGGTTTGCTGGTTTCCTCGCGCTCCGTGAAACCCGAGGAGGGAGAATGGCAATTCCGCTACCAAATCTTCAACACCAATCTCGAAGAAGTACAGCAGCATCAATTGACCGTAAACCGGGTGAGAACGGGTCTGCAAACCAATACCCTTACTTTTCTAGGTCCCACCCATTTTCACCAATTGATTTTTGGTAAGCAACATTTTACCATTCATAGTATCGCTCGGACAGGAAAAGCCAAGCCCTTAGAAGTGGAAGGCGATTTCCCCGTTACCGGATCCGTGCAATATATGACCGTGCTCCAACAAAAAATGGTGATCACAGTGAATACCAAACAAGGGGTTTCGTTACTTTTCATTGACTGGAAATCGGGCGATGTAACCACCCAGGCATTGCCGCTTCCCGAGGGTGCCAAGCCGAAAAATGTAACGGTCCTCAACTTTCAAGAGTTACCCAATATACAGTCGGTTGCGACCATCGTGCGGGTGCGACCCAAAAAATCGCCGATGCTCAATTTTTGTTTTATGCATTCTGCCGAGGGGTCCTTACAACGCACGATCGACATCACACCCACTGAGGAAATGACCCTCATCAGCGTGCGCGTTTCCTCGGTGAAAAACGAGCAATACATTTTTGCGGGCACCTACTCCAACAGCACCAGAACTACGGCAACCTATTCTGCACAAGGGGTGTTTTTTGCCGAATCCGACAATCAGAAACTCAAATATTTGACCAAAACCAATTTCTTGGATTTGAAGAATTTTCTCGATTTCTTGCCCCAAAAGAGCCA
>JBANFU010000102.1:0-2578 GCA_037975865.1 Bacteroidota bacterium | reverse complement strand
GCGTAACCAATTGGGCGACACCCAAAACGGCATCAATCGCTTTGAAAATAACACACGACCTTTTGCCATCCTATTGCCCGCACTGCTGCTATATAACACCCTTATTCAAAAACAATTTCTTACCCTTGAACGCAAAGGATCCCACCACCGCATCGTAGCGCAATCGCTCCAATTCGCAGACAGTCTCTCACGCACGCAACCAACCAAAGCCTCCCAAAACGATGCCCAAATTTGGCTCGACGGTCCGACCGATAATTACCAATTCCACAGAGGCCAAACCTTATATAAACACAGCAATTCCACGATTCCCCCAACCGTATATTTTGAATCGGCCGGCCCCAATCTTACCTTCATCGCCCAGCAGCTGCAATCGCTCAAACCCCAATCCCAAGTGTTCTTGGGGGTTCAATCGGGCAGCCAACCTTGGCTCCTACCCTTAATTGAAGCGCATTTCAACCATACTTCGCGATACCAAGAAACGATTATATCAACCTCGCAAACCAAACTCCCCCCAACCAAACTCCCACCAACCAAAACGACGGAGAAATCGAAAAGATACAAGGAATCCCTCAAGCCACACCCCCTCGACCACGAATTCCTGATCGGCGGAGAATGGCTCACCCTTGCAGAGCCCCGCGTGCCTCAGTTTACCCCGGAAGATTTTCACCTCATCGAATCGCAACCCGTCTACAACACCGCCGACACCACCCTGTTATCCACCACCATCGAGGTCAGTGATTTCAATCCAAGTTCCAATGACATAATCCTGATCGTGGTCAGAGCGACTGATTGTAAGGGCAATATCGAAACATCGCTCTGGAACCAAACCCAACAAATCGATTGGCGCAGCACCCGCATTGCAGATTACCAACAAGCGGGCTTCACATTTGCTTTGCACGCCATCAAACTCGCCGACATCCCTGGATGGAATCAACAAACCCTCCTTCGCATTCGCATTTCATCAGCCAGCCATTGTCTAATTGGCAAATATTTGGGAAATCCTTATCTCTATGGCGTTCAGCCATAAATTGCGGCCTCAACATCGTCACCTAACCCATTCCTGAAGCACTGTATTATCGCTTCCAACAAAACAACAGCCATAAAAAAAGCCCCGAGAAATCCCCAGGGCTTCTATCTCACTCGCGCAAGGCGAAATGTAAAAATCTATTGAAAATGCGAGGGATCAACCACCGTGAACACGCGGTGCAAATTGAAGCCCAACCGCACCCCTGCTGTACCCCAGCGATCGGCCGTACGGGCGATGAACATCGACTCGTTCAAACCCACACTGTTGGTGAAATCAAACTGGAATACATGTCCGCCCGTCTCCACATCCAATCCCACAGAGAAACTGTTGTAGAATACGCCGTTGCCATTGAGAATGGGGATATACTCCATATTCAACGAAGTGCGAGCACTCAACTTATTGCGGAATCCCATCCCCAAAGCAAACTGGGTTTTCTGGGTACCGGTCGACAAAAAAGATTCTGAAGAACCTTGATACATGTCATTCATGCCTGAATGAACAAGGGTGGGCGACAGTATCCATGAAAAATCATCATTCACCTTTTTGCCGATGATCACCTGTCCCACAAAATTCAAACGCTGCTTGTCGGGAATACCCCAAGGCGAAGTAACCGGACCTGCAATCCCAATGATCGTACGATTGTATCGGGTATTGCGGTAATCCACAGCACCCAACAGCAAGATAGAAAACGGCTTTTTGTTGTCCGATGTCTGATGCATCAACCGATATTTCGCGTAGGCATCCACACCCTTTTCCGATTTTACGTTGTAGCGACCCAATCCCACCATGAGGTTTTCATTGACGCCGTACTCCCCGCCAAAACGGATGGTAGCGATATCAAAACCAAAGGCATTCACGGCGTCTTCGCGGTTAAAATCTGTGGCCCCGCCGTTGATTGCACCAAAACGGTGGCTCATTTTAAAGTCGAACACACCCGGATCCACCAACTCAGAGCTCTGCAAATTTACCACTTTGGTGGTTTTGAATGCGTATTGAACTTTCTCCGCCAAAGGCGCCGAGGGCTCGTCGAACAGAGAGAAACTGGAATCGTCTTGGGCTTGTACTTGAACCGACAAGAAAGACAGTGTGCCGAGGGCAAGGGTCTTAACCCATCCACCCCATTGTATAGGTTGCTTTACCATCTTCTTACAATATTGAATCCGAAACGGAGGTTAGAGGTTTGAAACGACCCATTTTCTTGGGTCATGTAGAACGACTCATTCATCGACTGAGCATTGCTTACACTCAGTTGAAATACGTGCTTGGCCGTGTAAATCTCAAATCCCAAGGCCATGTAGGGGTTGGCGGGGATGTTCACGGTTTTCATGGCTCCGCTGGGCGATGGCATCGACGACAAAAATGGCTTCTGGATTTCGGCCGTAACCGCATAGCGATCAGAAAACTTCATCCGGCCATAGGCCCCCATCACGGCGATGTCGTTGGATTCGGTGGCCAAATCCACCAAATTCACATGCACCAAACTGGGTGTCACCGCCAACAACAACCGATCGTTGATGTTTTTGCTGATGATCAAGGTATTGACAAACCGCA
>JBANFU010000157.1:0-3916 GCA_037975865.1 Bacteroidota bacterium | reverse complement strand
TGGCTGCGTTGGGGTGGTAACATTGCCCACGTGGGCTTCGGTGTGTTGTTGATGGGTGTGTTGGTTTCTTCAGTAAACAAAAACATACTATCGGCCAGCAAAGAAGGCATCGATCTCGCTCCAGAAGTGGATCAAAAAGGCAATCAAGATGTCAAAGGCATCAAGTTTAATCGGGAAAACCAACTGCTTTACAAAGGGAAACCACAACCCTTGCAACAATATACAGCGTTGTATATTGATGAAAGAAAAGGGGTTGGAGCTGATAGCATAGACAAATTTTTTAAGGTTGCTTTTATAAAAAAAGATGACCAGGGAAAAACGGTGGATAGTTTCATTTTGGAACCCAAAACCCAAAATAATCCCAAGATGGGCTTGCTTGCTGAACCATCTACGCGACATTTCCTCCACAAAGATGTATTTACCCATGTGAATTACGAAAGCAGCATGGATCGTAAAGAGCCATTTAGCAATTTCCGAATAGATACGGTTGGGTTCTTCAGACCATTCATTACCCAAACGGGCAAGGTGGTAATGACCATTGATAGCATCAATAGAAGTAAAGATTCCAATGGTTTGAGAATACAACTGGCGATCAAAGCCAAGCGATTGGGTGATTCCGTTTGGTTGAGACCAGAATTTCTGATCAATGAACAAACCGGGTCTTTTGACATGCAACCTGCCGAAAGCAACCGCTTTGGTATCATGGCTGCCATCCTGAACTTGCAAATCATTGACCCCAATCCTGCTACCCAAAATATCCGATTTGTCATTCAAACCGGGGAGAAAACCCCTGTGTGGGATTACATTGTCATTCAAGTGATTGAATTTCCATGGATCAATTTGGTTTGGGCCGGAACCATTATCATGGTAATTGGATTTGTACTGGCGGTGTTGAATCGGATCAAAAAGCAACAACAGCTAACCTCATGAGTTCTCGCCTACTAATATGGGGATACGGCCGTGTTGGTAGCGCAATAATTCAAGGTTGTTTGCGAAACTGGAATGAATTTGAGGACAGCACTCGTGGGTTTGATCAATTGGTGGTTGTAAGTACCAAAGCACGCAATGAATCGTTGCCTACAGAAGTTTTATGGCTTAATAGCGATGAAGTGTTATCAAATCCTAAAAGTCAACTTCACCCTGGAGATGTTCTGCTTCTAACCGTTTCAGACGCTCAAATTCAAGCCATTGCCAAACAGTGTGATTTTCAAGGTTTAGCCATAGTTCATTGCAGTGGTGCAACCCCAAAAATACAAACCGAATCAGCGGAATCCATGGTGTTTTATCCGTTGCAGACATTTGCAGTGGATACTCAAATGGATTGGACACAGATTCCTGTTTTTATTGAATCGAACGACGATCACTCTCGGGCAGTGCTTCAATCGCTGGCTGCGTTGTTGGGTGTGGTACAATTGCATACAATTCCTTTTGCTGAAAGAGAAAACTTGCACATGGCAGCGGTGTTTGCCAATAACTTCACCACCGCAATGGCAGGTATTGCGCACGATATTGTCATAGAAAGAGGCTTGGATTCTGCATGGATTCAGCCGATTTTGACTCAGACAGCACAAAACTTAGGTGCGAACAATCCCTGGGATAAGTTGACCGGGCCTGCAAAGAGAGGAGATGAATCGACGCAAAAAAAGCACCTGTCTCTGTTGTCTGCAAATCCGCAGCTTCAGGCACTTTATACGATCATGTCTGGGTACATCCAACATCGATCGAAGAACGATAAAGATGCACCCAGCATGCCTTAAAACAGATTGTATCTCAAACCAGCGTAAACCGTAAATCCATTGGTTGGTCCCCAAGCATATCCAGCATCAAATTTCTGACTAGCAGGTACTTCCCAATTCATCACGGGGTGATGGTTCTGCACATTGCCGAGGTTTTCGCCACCGATATACCATTCAAATGCCGCGCTCATTACTTTTCGAATTTGGGCGTTGAAAATGAAATAGGAGGGACTGTAGCCCGGATGTTTGGGGTGACTTACCGATGAATAATAGGGCAAACGTTTGCGGCTGTTGTATTGAGTGACAACATCAAAATACCATTTGTTTCTTGTGTTGTACTGCATTACAAACAACGCGCGATGCATGGATTGCATGGGTTGCTGCTGGAATTGACTGTCGAGCCAAACCCGTGAATCGATCCATCTGTAACTCAATTTGTAACTCCAACGGCGGTGGAAATAAGCAGAAAAATCCAACTGAGCCGTGCGCGTACGTCCTGCCTGATTCCCCGATACGGAATGAATGATCAGGTCTGTTTCGCTCACGTCACGATCCACAACCATTTGGGACAGAAAACGGGTCTCGAAAACGTCTGCGGTAAGTGTGGCAGGGTAACCCATCGACATAAAATTCCCCAGATAGCTGATTCCATAGTTCCACGCTTTTTCCTGTGGCATCCATTGTTGTTGAATCAACTGACTTTGGTTGATGTGGATGGTTCTGCCATTGATCAACTGGGGTAAGTGTTCGGCCAAGAAATAACTGCTTCTACGCGCCAGTCCCCCCTGTGCATTGATGCGGTGTTGTTTGTTGATGGCCCATTTTACATGCAGTCGGGGAGTAGCATAAGTGCCATAAATCGAGTGCCAGTCCGCCCTCATTCCAATTACGGCCGACAGCGATTCCCCCTCTACAGTGTATTCACCAAACAAACCAGCCGTGTTTTGCCAACCATTTAACTGAAAACTATCGCCATTGGAATTGGTGAACGTTTCATTCAAATGACTGCTTAATGCAGACAAGCCCAATTTGAGATTGGATTCATTTTTCTCCGGCATTTGATAGATCCCGCTGTAGTAGTACCGTTCCTCTGTAGCTGCATATCTTCGGTTCTGGAGGGTGTTCAATCCAGATTCTATGCGATGTTGAGATACGTTGAAAATATTGCCGAAACTTCTATCGCCAGTTTCCGATAGAAATATCCCTAGCTTACCATATCCCTCTAAGTGTGTTTCGTGAAAGTCGAATCGCATCGCTGTGGGATCTTGGCTGATTTCAGACAAGGAACCATTTAACAAAGTTCCTCCCAACTTCTGGTCTCTGTAGCCCAGGAACCCGATTTGCTTCTCGCTCTTCTTGCCAGGTATTTGCGTGTGATTGCCTACAAGATATCGCTGCGACAGTGGCATGTCGGCCAAGCCATCTTTTCCCATGTCAGTGGTGCGATATTGTCCACCAGAATGCAAGTAAGTGTGGGCAATGGCCCTGTTTCCTAGGATTGATTTGGTGATGGCATTGGCTTCGGCTCGACCTTGATGGTTGCTGTAAGCATTGAAAAACAGCTTGGGGTCTTTGAAATTGGCCTTCATTTGATAATTTAGGCCGCCCGTGAGTCCGTCGGCACCCAATGTTGCAGAACCAGCCCCTTTGGCTAGTTGTACGGCCGACACCATAGGGCCTGGGATGTTGCTCAATCCATTCAAGGTGGCCAATCCGTTAATACCGGGAATGTTTTCTCTTGACATGAGTACATACTTGCCCGCCAAACCCAGCATTTCAACCTGTTTTATCCCGGAAACACCATCGGCATTGCTAACCTCCACAGTATTGCTGAGTTCAAAACTCTCCGACAGCGTGCAGCAGGCGGCTTTCTTGAATTCAGTTTCTGTAAGGATTTCCGTTAACCCTACACCTTTGCCACTAAAGTGAGCACCGCGCTCCTTGTGTATGGTGAGGGTAGACATTGTATCTGTGTCCGTGGTATCGCCGAGATTGCGCTTAACCCCATTGACGCCTGCGTTATTCGTAGCGTCTTTTCGCGTAGATTGGGCATTGAGGGGTTTTGAGATGGTGGAGATTCCAAGGACACAAATCGCCGAGATTAGTGCTGATGAGGTCCCCATTCGTCGTCGTCTTGTCGATATTTGCAGCAATCCGGCAGACTTTCGTAAACCACATTA
>JBANFU010000123.1:0-8767 GCA_037975865.1 Bacteroidota bacterium | reverse complement strand
TCATCAGAAGGTATGGAAGTGCTTGACTTCGGCATTCCATCATATTTGCCCGTGTATTTTTCGTTGCTCGAATTGCCTTGAAGCCCTTGGATTCTTGCGTATCGGTTGATGATATCCGCATCGAGCACATCGTAAGCGTTCTCCAAATAGTGCAGGTAGTTGTCGTTACTCGGGTCCGCCGTTGCGTCAGCGTAATATTTTGAACCTGCACCAAAATTGGCAGCGATTTTCTTCAGTAATGTGGTGTCGAAATGTTCTAATTCTTGCGCATCATCCATTCCATCAAGACCCACGTCTTGTGTTTTTAGGGTAGTGGCATTGTTGTCGAATGCGAAGTTGATTTGTGGTCCGCTGGGAACAATGGCCAACGAGGTTGTGTCGGTTTCAGCGGTGCTGTTGCTGCCCGAGGGCAATCCGTTTTCAAACGATTTTCTGCGATCCGGCAAAATGTCTTCACTCACGTTACCTAAATGGAGCAATAATTCTCCCCTGAGGTTGGTGTTGTTCGACATAGGATCTAACATCCAAATTTCGATGTAGTCGATGTTGGCCGCTTCGAAGTCGTTCTGGTCAATTTTTCGCGTAATCCCCGCCCAGCTTAATTCAGGATTTAATAATTCTCCTTTGTCGTTGATTTCCGAAGGGTTGCTGTTGTAGTTGTACATCCCTCTAACGGTGGGACGGAAAAACAAATCCAGTGTAGGTAAAATGGTGGGCGTACCTTGAGGGAAGTTTCTTTGAGGGAAGATTTCTCGCTGATCTACTTGACGTTGGAAAGGATCACTGAGAATATTGTCGACACGCTGTTTGATGTTGTCTGGCATGTCGTTGTCCCGGTAGAACAACTGGTCAATGGTGTAAAAACTCAAGGCCGCATGGTGGTTCATCCACGTGGTTTTATCGTATGTTTTTGTGTCGGGGAAGCGATCTTCCTGCTTTTGTGGAACTGAAGCTACCACCCAGTTACCTGCGCTTTTGAGGTCGTTCGCCAATTCGGCATTTTCAAAATCCTCTAGATTTGAAACCCCGCGTTGACCTCCCTGAGATTTGTGATTGTGGGGGAAAATTTTTGCAAATTCCCCATAGGCCGTGATGTTTGAAATTTCTTTGGTTTCCAAAAACGGCAGCGCATCGATGATTTTGGTGAGGAATCTTGACTTTGAACTATAGGCTACATCCGCCCCAATGATGGTGTTGAGCAAGGGCTCTTCGTTGAAGTTGGTCTTCGTTGTGAGCGGCCTTTCATACATGTGCAAGGCGGTTCCACCGACGATGAGTTTTTTGTTGAATTTGTGTTCTACTCTACCGCCAATCAATGTTTTTTGTTGGATGTTAAAGAAACTCTGTCCGTCAGCACTGGCTCTGATTTCTGCCCCTCCGCGCAACAAACCCTCATTGATGATTTTTACACGTCCAAGGGCGTAATCTACCTCGTAATCCATGCCCTCGGTCAAAGGCCGTCCGTTGGCGGTTACGCGCACCGAGCCTCGTTGTAGGTTGGTAGTTCCTAAGAACAATTCAGCCCCGTTGCTACTTTTATAACTTCCTTGTAAGAAAAACTTGTTGTGTTTTACATCTTGTTGCGCCAGCCATTTTGTGCTATCATACAACGCGTCGTAACAGTAATAATCGCCCAAATCGTTCCTTCCGTTGAACTGTTCACGCAGGTAGTCGCCAAAGGGTTCGGTTACGGGGAAGATGATTCTCGCGTATTGGGTATTGACGGTCAGTCCTTCTATCGCATCAAAAACACCGTCGGGCTTGGCTTCTTGCTGACGGTTGAGCTTGTCTAATCCCAAAACCCGAATCAAAGGATTGCCGTTGGCTAGGTTAGGACAGTTGGCACTGCCGATGGGAAGATAGTTGTAATCTCCACCGGTGGTGTCATCGGCGTAAATGATGTTCAATTTGAAGTCTTCAAGGCTCAAACTGTAGGTGTTGAGCGCATAGATGTTCTTCATCATCAGTTTCCACATGGGCAAACGCGTTCTGATGGTATTGCCTTTCAACATCTTCAAAAACAGCAGTTGTTGATTGCCTGGCGCTACATCACGCGAAAATTCGCCTACTTGAAATACTTCGCCATTGTAGGTGTATTCAAAAGCAACGGCCAATATCTCATCGTTGTTTAGGGGCTGATTCAATGAGATAAAACCCAATTGCGAGTTGAGACTGAATTCCTTGTCCGTCAGCTGACGCGCATAGTTCAACATGTCAAAGTCAACGGTCTGCTCAAAATACGGCATGTTGGCATATACCCGGTCGATGGCTTTTCCAGTGGTTCGCGCATCGGCGTCATTGACCATTTTGCCGTAGAGGGTATTGGCGTCATTGCTCGCCTGCAAATTGGATGATCCGCCCAATGCGGCACGATAGGGCTTGGCCTCTCCCAAATCTTGGAAGGCAAGAATGTCGCGGGGCGTTTCCACATTCGCATTTCTATTGGTTACCCAAACCTCCACACGGTTGATGATCACACCGCTGGCAACGATGGGTAAATTCTCCAATGAGCGGTTGTAATTGTCGCGGAAAAACTGGGACAAGAAAAAGTGCTTGTTTTGGTCGTAGTTGTCCGCTGTGATTTTAAATTCATTCATTTGGGCACCACCCTTGAGCACTGTTTCTGTGCTTTGACCTTTGTTTTGCGAGAAAACGGTTTTGATGGTGGTTTTTCCAAATTGCATGGTGTTGGAAAATCCAAACAATGAATTCGCGGGTTTAATGAGCTGGGTGGGTAGGTTGAGGTTTACGTTTCCCGCTTGCACATCCTTGAGAATTCCATCGGGCTTGCCCTTCCAACCCAAGTTGGTTTGGTTGTCGAATTCAAAAGCCGCCTCTGTGTCGTAATTGATGCCCAGTTTTACAAATTCTCCCACGCTTCCGTTGGCACTAATTTGCATTTGTTGGTCAAAAACAGGGACAAAGTACTTCTGTTGACGTTTTGAAAAATTGGGATTTCGATTTTCATTGATGCTTCCACCCAATTTAATCATGGCACTGCCGTTGAGTTGGAAATCAACACCCCCTTCGCCAAAAATCTTGGATACCGTGGGGTTGCTTAGCTCTGCTTTGATCAGGTCATTGACCCCTCGGCTGTTGGGTCCCAGCGCATACGCACTTTGAGATTTGTCGCGGAAGTACTTTTCTCGGTCTAATTTTCCTTGTTTTTGGAAGTATTCGGTTACCGACATGGTCTCTCCCGTAGGATAGCTCAAAGAGCCCAAGTTGCGGTAGCCTTCGTATCGATTTTCTCTGGCATTGTATCGCCATTCCGTTTTGATGGGGTTTTCCAGGTCTATTTTACTTCCGCTGGCCGAAGACTGAGCTATTTTATATCGGAGACTATTGGTGTCGGTTTGGGCAAACAATGCCTTCCCCGATCCCGCCAATAGGCCAAGCAGCAACAAGCTTGCATGCGCCAATGTTCGGCAGCTGCGCGTTGATTTTGCGAGAAACTTCATTCTTAACACTTCTAAACGTTGTGTAGCAGTTTGGCGAATAGGCTTAGTTTTAGTCGGTTTGGCAAGTTACAAAATTTTCAGCGAATTTTTGATCAGTTCTTCGATGGTGGCCGTGCCGCCAAGTTCTTTACTTACTTTCATCAAGGCTTTCTCCGCATTGGCTTTTGGATAACCCAACGTAGTAAGGGCAGCCAAGGCCTCGCTGAAGTGGTCACTCACCCCAGAAGCGGCGCTCAATCCCATGGATTTTTTCCCGCCCATGAGTTTGTCGCGCAGTTCTAAGACAATGCGCTGAGCACTTTTTTCGCCGATGCCTTTGATGCTCTTCAACAGCCCCACGTTGCCATTGAGAATGGCCGATGCCAAATCATCGGGCGCCAAGCTGCTTAACATCAACATGGCCGTGTTGTTGCCAACACCCGACACACTGGTCAGTAAACGAAACATGTGTCGTTCGTCGGGGTCAGCAAAAGCATACAGATTCATGGAGACGGGACTTTGGTTTTCAACCTTGAATAACAGATCGACAAATAATCTGGCTGTTTTGTGGCCTTTGATCTTTTCGTAAGTGGTTAAACTGATCGCCGCGATATAGCCCAATCCTTGATTGGAAATGACCACGTGCGTGGGGTTTAAGGATTCTATGTTGCCTTCAATGAAATCGTACATGGTTAATTTGTTTGGTATTTCCGCTTGCGATAAAGGTGGTTGGCGACACCAAATAATAAAATGCTCAGAAGTGGGGTCACAATGTTAAACCATTGCCAATAGTCGCGTTCCAGTCGTGTTTTTTCTGTATCCAACAAGCGCAAAGTCTTCTCCTTAGCGCGAATCTCAATCAATCCATTGTCATCGATGAGGTAATCAATGCAATTGAGTAAGAACTTTTTGTTGGCAAAGGTGGTTTTGGTGAATCGATCGAAACCGGTGGGGTAAATTCCGCCCCTGCCACTGATGCCGTTTCTCATGATATCGCCATCGGCAATCACAATCATTTTGCTGTTGCCCGTGGGCAAGAAAGGTACGCCATCATAGTGTTTTTGGTAAATGAAAGGCGATTGGAATTTGCCCTCCAATAACACGCCGGTTAATTTGCTGCCACCCCTGAGCGTGCTGCGATATCGGTCGTCTCGAGATTGCATGTAGGCTGTTTCCAGGTCAACCGTTGCTGGCGCTTGCACCGTTTTGGTATAGGGCGAGCTACTCAACAATGGGGTTACATTCAAATCGGTTTTGGACTTGGCCGTTAGGGTGGCGGGGAATTGCCCCCAAATGGGCCCAACATTCCGATTGATGATGTGAGGCGATGTGGCCGACATGAAAACCGGAAAGTAGTAAAAGTCAATCATTTCGGGTCGTCCCCCGACAGGGATGGGAATGGCATTGCAATTGGCATCCATCAATAAGGTGGATTCCAACTTTACACCGTAATGGAACAAAGAAGACGAAATGTTCTCGAGTTGGTTGTCCATCGCGATGATTTGCGAATTGTTCTCAAAACTGTCGATTTCGGCATGCACGGGATCAATCATCCAAATGACCTTTCCCCCCTTCATGACAAATTGGTCAATCAAATACAATTCCGCGGGCGTGTAGTCTTTGGCCGGTTTGATCACCAACAATAAGTCATTGTTGTTTAAGCGCTTTTGTAGACTTTCGATGAGTACGCTCCCCATGGCCTCAGGGTTGTCAATGGATTTGAGTTTCTCCACAAACGGTTCAGCACTTTTTGGGTCGGCAACGTTCAAATTGAGGGCGTTGACATTGTAATATTTGGACAACTCTTGGGCGAAATCAGCCACGCGATTGTCGATCATCTCGCCTGAGCCATCGGCCACGGCGATGTTCTTCGATTTATCTAGGATGCACTGCCTTAGTCCATTGGCAATTTCGTATTCCACATTGTCAATGGCCCGTTTGATGTTGTTGTCTGCGTCCAGGGCAACGTCGTGTTCGTAAAAATTGATGGCCACGGTTTTGCCCGCATAACTCATTTCGGCGCCCGGAATGATGTTCTTAATCACGGTGGAATTGCTGCCTTCGTCGTCGATGTCGCGCTGATGCATCACCCCGCGAGACTGGAAATCTTCCAAAATGCCTGAGATTTCGGAGGTGAGTTTGCCTTCGAAAGGATCAATGAGTTCTATTTCGATTTTCCGACCGCTGATTTCGCGAAACTCATAAGCCATGTCGCGAATCTCGTTGCGTAGGTTTTTGAATCGGGCCGACATTTCACCATCCAAATACAGACGGAAATACAGTTTTTCTTTCAGGCCGTTGGCGAGTTTTTTGCTTGTTTCGGATAGGGTGTATCGTTCTTCGCTGGTAAGGTCAACACGCTGATAGTATACGTTAGCCAAAATATTGGCGACCACCACCACCACCAAAAGGGTGATGAATTCAAGCAGAGATTGATTGCGATTGCTGTACTTTTTCATCACCATTTTCTGCTTTCAAAAACCAATTTAGTACCACCCAAAAAAGTGGCAACAAAACCCAAGAAATAAATGATATCGCGTGTGTCGAGCACGCCCCTGCTGATCGACTGATAATGAAAATCAAGGCTAAACCACTCCAAGCTTTTACCGATGAGTTCTAACGCTTTGATATCGCCCAGTAAACTCAAAACGCCATACCAAAAGAAACACAAAACCATCGAAATGATCAGTGATACGATTTGATTGTCTGTGAGTGAGGAGGCAAACAGCCCGATACTGGCATAACTCGCGGCCAATAACACCAGGCCCATGTAGGAACCCCAGGTTGCGCCGCTGTCTACGCCTTGCAATGGATCGGCCAGTTGCTTGATGCTGTAATAATAAAACAATGTGGGTAACAGCGTAAAAATGATCAATCCCACAGCAGCGAAATATTTCCCCAACAAGATGGAGGTGTCGCTCACAGGTCGGGTCGTCAAAATCTCAATCGTACCCAATCGTCGTTCCTCGCTCAAACTTCGCATGGTGATGGCAGAAACCAAGAAAATGAGAATGTATGGGGCGATGTTGAACATGACTTGTAAACTGGCAATGCCCAAATCAAGGACATTGTTTTCCTGGATTAACCACATGAAAATTCCTGTGATTACCAGGAATACCCCCATCACGATATACGCAATGAAGGAGCCCAAAAAGCTGCGAATCTCTTTTTTAAATACTACCCACATGGCTATTGGTTAAATTTCTAAAGATGGTTTCCAAAGAATCATTGGGGGAGGTTTGTTTGAGCCCCTCCAAGGTGTTGTCTGCAATGATTTTTCCGTGATTGAGCAGAATGACGCGACTGCACATGGCCTCTACTTCTTGCATGATGTGCGTACTGAGCAAAACGGTTTTGTTTTTGCCCAAATTTTTAATGACGTTGCGCATCTCAACCACTTGATTGGGGTCGAGTCCTGATGTGGGTTCGTCGAGTATCAACACTTCAGGGTCATGGATCAGGGCTTGGGCCAGTCCAACACGCTGTCTGTATCCTTTGGACAATTGTCCGATTTTCTTGTTTCGTTCGGGCGATAATTGGGTTAGGTCGATGGCCTTTTCCACGGCTGTCTTGATGGATGAAACGCCAGCCATACCCGCTGAAAATTGCAGGTATTCGGTAACGTACATGTCCAAGTACAGTGGATTGTGCTCTGGGAGATAGCCCACACGTTTGCGCACCGATAGGCTGTCGGTGTTGAGGTTGAATCCACAGACTACGGCATCGCCACTGGTGGCAGGGATGTAGCCGGTGAGTATTTTCATGGTGGTTGATTTCCCGGCGCCATTGGGGCCCAAAAATCCAACAATTTCGCCTGTGGGAATTTCGAACGACAAATCGTTCACAGCCCACTGGCTGCCATAGCGTTTCGATAAATGATTGACTTGAATGCTCACAGAAAATACAAAAATAGTTGAATCGATTCAACCTTTTATACCCTGTATAACGATTGGGACACTTCTTCTATTCTAATCTCGTAAGAATATCTGCGTTTACGGCTTTTGCTGCCTTTGTATCTGCCTCTGCGATAAGAGCTTCTCCGTTTTTTATAGTGATAGGAACCCGCAGGCATTTGGAAAATTTTTGACTCAATATTCAGCGTGTCTACTTTCACCATTTCATTGGGGAAATCAATGACAGCGGATGGATTGAGCGGTCTGCCCAAAAAGCGAATTTCAAAATGGAGGTGAGGCCCCGTGCTATGACCGGTGGATCCACCCAAACCGAGCAGTTGTCCGGCGTTGACCAGGGTTCCGGGTTTGACATCGAGTTTGCTCAAGTGGGCATACAGGGTCTCCAAGCCGTTGTAGTGTCTGACTACCACACAATTACCATAGCCATTGTAGTATTTACTCATGCGAACAACTCCATCAAAAGCCGCGTAAACCGAGTCGCCTGTTCGTAGTTGTAAGTCGATGCCCGTGTGGGGTCTGCCATGGCGCCATCCAAAGGGAGAGTTTGTTCTACCGTAAATGGGCATGGCGAAATCACAGTCCATTTCCAGGACCGTGAGCGGGATGACTTCTTGCAATTTGCGCAAATCGAAGCGATAAGCATCTACATGCAGCGTGTCCCAAAAGGCATAAAAATCGTAGTCTGGCAACATGCCGGGGATGATGAATTCGCCTTCGTCGTAATAATACGCAATGGTATCATCCGATAACATCCAAGCTGAATCCTCCACGATGTAGTCGCCATCGTCTTCTCCGTAATCTTCGTCGTCTGTTTGTGCTACAACGGGTACAGTGATCAGGAATAAGGTCAGCAGGCAGGCCGACTTAATCCAAAGTAACCATTGATTGGGCTTGTTGTGCATCGATAAGGATTTGGGTTTTGAGCGATTCCAAGGAATCGAACTTTTGCTCATTTCTCAAATACTGTACCAAAAACAAAGAAATGGACTGCCCATAAATGTTTTTATTGAAATCGAAGAGATGTGCTTCAATGCGTAGGTCTTGGCCCTGGACTGTAGGGCGGTATCCGATGTTGCACACCATTTTGAATTGCTGCTTGTCAACCACGCAATAACCGGCATAGACCCCGTTGGGAGGAATCAATTTATAGGGGTCTTCGATGTGTAAATTGGCGGTTGGAAATCCAATGGTCCGACCGATTTTTTGTCCTTCTGTGACAATACCGGTGAGTATGTATGGTTTGCCAAGCAGGGTGTTGGCTTCTGTTAATTGCTTATTTGACAGCGCTTTGCGTATTCGGGTGCTGCTGATGGCGATGGCGTCGATTTCTGAGGCAGGGATTTCTTGCACTTGGAAATGAAATTCCGAGGCCAAACGTAGCAAATGCTGAAAATCACCCGCTCGATTTTTTCC
>JBANFU010000111.1:0-11353 GCA_037975865.1 Bacteroidota bacterium | reverse complement strand
ACGTCCGCTCGACATTACCCTATACCACTACCTTTCAGACCAAAACCCGTTCGCTACACACAGCGAATCGCTGCAACAAGCCAAATCCTGGGGCATCAAAACCGCGGATCACAGCCAAACTTGCGGCAACATCCAAGAAGTATTTGCGTTTTTAAAGCGCTGGGATGTGGCCAGGCACGACTTGGGCTTCGACACCGACGGCGTTGTAATCAAGGTCAACTCGCTGCGATATCAGGAGGAACTGGGCTTTACCGCCAAAGTGCCCCGCTGGGCCATCGCGTATAAATTCCAAACAGAAACAGCCACTTCCACCTTGTTGGGAATCACCTATCAGGTTGGACGCACAGGGGCCATCACGCCCGTAGCTGAATTGCAGCCCGTGTCCTTGTTGGGCACCACAGTAAAGCGAGCCAGCTTGCACAATGCCAACGAAATCGAGCGGTTGGATGTGCGCGTGGGCGACACTGTTTTTGTGGAGAAAGGCGGTGAAATCATCCCAAAAATTGTGGGTGTTGACTTCTCACGCAGACCCGAAAACTCCATCCCCCATGCCTATATCACGCACTGTCCCGAATGTCATTCCGAGTTGCAGCGCAAAGAAGGCGAAGCCCAGCATTACTGCCTCAACGTGGAGGAATGTCCGCCCCAAGCCATCGGAAAAATCGAACATTTTGTGGGCAGGAAAGCCATGGACATACAGAGCATCGGCAGTGAGATGGCCGAAACATTGTATCAACAGGGATTGGTAAAGGAATTGGCCGATTTGTATGACTTAACGTATGAGCAAGTCTTGGCATTGGATCGCGTGGGTGAAAAAACGGCTCAAAACCTCATAGACGGCATTGCCGCCAGCAAATCACAGCCTTTTGAGCGCGTATTGTTTGGTTTGGGCATTCGTTATGTTGGCGAAACCGTGGCCAAAAAATTGGCCCAAGGATTAGGAAACATTGATGCCATCATGGCCGCTTCGGAAGAACAATTGGTGGCCATCGACGAGATCGGAGATCGCATCGCAGAGTCAGTGGTGCAGTATTTTGCCGATGATAAACATCGCAGTGGCATCGCCCGAATGAAATCGGCGGGATTAAACTTTACGGCCGCACAAAAAGAGAGCCTTGGCGATAGCCTATCGGGCAAAACCTTGGTCATCTCGGGTGTTTTTGCCAAACACTCCCGCGACGAAATTAAGGCCATGATCGAAGCGCACGGGGGCAAGGTGGGCAGTGGTGTAACGGGAAAAACTGATTATTTGGTGGCGGGCGACGGGATCGGTCCCAGCAAATTGGAGAAAGCCAACCAGCTCGGGGTGAATATCATCGACGAAGACACTTTTTTGGGTATGATATCGTAAAGAACTATGAGCGAACAAAACAGCTTGGTATCCAGGGTCATCGACAAACTGCATCAGCGAAAAGCCAAAGAATTTGGCAAATTGCACTATGCCCCCAACTTTGAAAAGGCCAAGCGGTTTGTTTTATGCTGGGATAGTCAGCGCACACCAGCGGAAACACAAGCCATTAAAGCCTATATCGAATCGCTCAAAGCCCTCGGGAAACAGGTCATACGCATTGTCTATTTCAACGTAAAAACCAAAGAAGAAACGCCTTTGGTGCCAGAGGTAAACACGTATCACGTAGGCCGTTGGGACTTTGATCGAACTGGATTTCCCAAATCGGAAGATCTGAAAAACGTATTACAATTCGACACAGACTTTTTCATTACGATAGACATGGAGGGCGAATGGCATTTCTCAGGAATGGCGGCCGTTAGCAAAGCCGCATGCAAAGTAGGCCCCTACCACACCAAAAACTTGAAGAATTTTGACGTACTCATCAAACCCGCAGAGAAGCACAACGTGAATCAGTACCTTTGCGAACTCAAAGAACATTTGAATAAATTGGCATGAAAGAACTCATCGGAACCGGCACAGCGCTGATCACTCCCTTCAACAGCGATTGCAGTGTTGATTTTGCTGCTTTAGAGCGTATTGTAGAACAACAAATTGCCGGCGGCACTGACTATATTGTGATGTTGGGCACCACCGGGGAAAGCGTCACCCTCAGCAGCGAAGAAAAAGCCCAAGTGGTGGCATGCATTAAAAAAACCACCGCAGGTCGCATCCCCTTGGTCTTGGGTGTAGGGGGTAACAATACCGCTGAAGTGGTCAAGCAATTGCAACAGCTCGATACCGACGGACTGACTGCCATTCTGAGTGTATCGCCCTATTACAACAAACCCAACCAACAAGGAATTATCCATCATTACACCGAAGTGGCCAACGCCTCTCCCCTGCCCGTGATTTTATACAACGTTCCCGGAAGAACAGGGAGCAACATGACCGCTTCAACGCAACTTGCTTTGGCGAATCACCCCAACATTGTCGCCACCAAGGAAGCCAGTGGAAACATGGAGCAAGTGATGACAATTTTGGCCAACAAACCCGCTGATTTCTTGGTCATTAGCGGCGATGACGCCCTCACTTTTCCGATGCTTGCTTGCGGCGGAAGCGGTGTAATTTCTGTAATCAACCATGCGTTCCCAAAGACATTTTCGGGGATGGTTCGTTCCGCGTTGCAGGGCGATTTTGGATCAGCCCGTTCAGCGCACGAACAAGTTTTGGAATCAGCCATTGCGATTTTTGCCGATGGCAGTCCCAGCGGTATCAAAACCATGCTGAACGAAATGCAACTGTGCGGAACCACCGTTAGGCCTCCGCTATGGCCCGTGAATGACCCAGTAGAAACCAACCTGCGGAGATTGGCAAAAAACGCCCAATAAATAAATCATGAACCCCAACCTTGACCCCAACGCCAGCAACATGAGCAATTCCGACAAAGATGTTGAGAAGGTCTTACGTCCTGCCGATTTTGGGGATTTTACCGGACAGCCCAGCATCGTCGAGAACCTCAAGATTTTTGTTGAGGCGGCCAAAATGCGGGGCGAAGCCTTGGATCACATCCTGCTCCACGGTCCTCCGGGCTTGGGGAAAACCACCCTCAGCCACATTGTGGCCAACGAGATGGGTAGCAACATGAAGATCACCTCGGGCCCCGTATTGGAAAAACCCGGTGATTTGGCCGGTTTGCTCACCAACTTAAACGAGGGCGATGTATTGTTTATTGATGAGATTCACCGCTTGAGTCCGGTGGTAGAGGAATACCTATACTCCGCCATGGAAGACTATCGCATTGATATCATGATCGATACGGGACCAAACGCCCGCAGCGTTCAAATTGCTTTGCAACCTTTCACTTTGGTGGGCGCCACCACCCGCAGCGGCCTGCTCACCTCCCCGCTGCGTGCCCGTTTTGGGATCAATTGTCGGTTGGAATATTACGACGCCGCCACCCTCACCAACATTGTGGGCAGAAGCGCCCACATTTTGCAATCCCCCATTGTAGAAGAAGCGGCCTTTGAAATTGCCCGCAGAAGTCGTGGCACACCGCGTATCGCCAACGCCCTGTTGCGCCGAACCCGAGATTTTGCGCAGATCAAAGGCGACGGAACCATCACATTGGACATCGCAAAATTTGCCCTGAAGGCGTTGAATGTGGATGCGAACGGATTGGACGAAATGGACAACAAAATCCTACACACCATCATTGAGAAATTCAAAGGCGGTCCGGTAGGACTTAACACCATAGCCACTGCCGTGGGTGAAGATGCTGGCACCATCGAAGAGGTGTACGAACCTTTCTTGATCCAGGAGGGATACATCCAACGCACCGCTCGGGGGAGAGAAGCCACACATTTGGCTTTCAAACATTTGGGCAAACTCGATCACCGATATCCCGGGGCAAATACCCTGTTATAATTCTTTCGAACTGAACCGTTGCGGGTTTCGCACCAAAGTTTGTATCACTCAAGATTTTCATAACTTCGCACAATCACTGCGCAAACAATCTCGCATTAAAGGTGTGCTGGGAATAAGAAATAATATCATCATTTGGATCCTTTGTGTTCTAGCCTATGGATTTTATCCATACCTCCATGGACAAACCCTCCCATCGAAAGCCATTCAAGCAGACAGCAATGGCATTCCCCTGCGCAAAACGGAAACGAAGAAAAAACAGATGCGCCCTATTTCGGTTAGTGCGGACACACAACGACTCAACATGCTGGACATCACAGGAATGGGTAATCATTCACCACTTTTCCTTACCACGGATAAATTTTCAGCTTGGAAAAGCGCGGCCTTTTCTACGTTCAACTTGACGGGACATGCCTTGCAGCAAATTGACGTCCGCAACAAAGCGTTTCATGTGGCCGAAAAGACAGGTCGACAACTATTCAGCGAAATACCCGGGGCCATGATTTACGACATGGATGGTTCCGGAAACCAAATCAACGTAGCCATACGCGGATTAGACCCGCACCGCAGTTGGGAATTCAACAATCGACAAAATGGCCTTGTCACCAATTCTGACATGTTTGGCTACCCCGCCAGTCATTACAGCATGCCATTGGAAGCCGTAAAAAGTGTAGAGATCGTAAAAGGCACTGCAGCATTACAATTTGGAGCCCAATTTGGCGGCATGATTAACTACACCCTCAAAGCCCCGGCAGCCCAACGCATACACTACGAGGGGCAACACAATTTAGGCTCATTTGGTTTATTGAGTACATACAACTCTCTCAGCGGAACACTAGGAAAAGTCCAATATTTTTCGTATATTCAGTATCGACAATCAAACGGGTATCGAAAAAATGGCGAATCCCAAGCCTCGGCATTTCATGGACGAATCATTTACAACCCAACCCAGCATTTAAAGGTCACTGCGGAGATATCAAATAGCCAATACCTTTATCACGTGCCTGGTCCACTAGGACTAGAACAATTTCAAACCGATCCGCGACAGAGTACCCGCGAACGAAATTATTTCCAACCCAACATTTATTTACCGGGACTCACCATTGAATACACACCCAACCAGCGCACCACAGTGAGTTGGATTGTTTCGGGCATTCGAGGTCGACGTAACTCCGTACTTTTCGAGGGTTTTGCTAACAAACTCGACACCCTCAATTCCGTAACACAGACTTATGCAAATCGGAATGTCGACATCGATGAATTCCGCAGTTACACCACCGAATTGCGATTGAAAAGAAGATACAATCTCGGCAAGGTATCCAACAGCCTCACCGTGGGCTTAAGGGCGTTTAACAATGTGATGTGGCGTCGACAATTGGGCAAGGGAACCACGGGCGCTGACTTTGATTTAACCGTGGAACCCAACAGTTTCAAACGGGATTTAAAATACCACAGCCAAAGCTTGGCCTTTTCGTTAGAGAACGCTTTTTACCTTACCAAGCAATGGAGTCTTTCACCCGGTTTCCGTTATGAAATTGGAAATACGGATGCTTATGGCACAATCAGCTATTTACCCAGCGACAGTATTCCGCGCCGCATTGGTCATCGTCTGCCCGCCCTCGGCTTGGCCACGGAATATCGATCTCGCAGCAACAACGGGGTACTCAGTGGCGGTATTTGTCAGGCACACCGCCCCGTTATTTTCAAAGACATCATCCCTGGATCCTCGCTAGAACGAACTGCACAAAATCTGCAAGATGCCCGCGGATACAATGCAGAAATTGGCTACCAAAGAACCCTGGGAAACCACTGGTTTATTCCAACCACCCATGACGGCCCCAAAGGTGGGCTTCAAAAACTCAGTTTACAGTACACAATCACTGCATTTCAAACCCAGTACAATCATCGGATGGGTAACTGGGTATTATTTGACAGTATGAATGCGGTGAATTACATTCAAAAAACCAACATTGGAAACAGCAGAACCAGGGGCATCGAGTGTCTCTTGAAATTTAGCCTTCACAATGCGAAACGAAAGCAAATTGTGAGCATCACCAGCGCCACGGCCTTACAACAAGCCAAATATCAACAGGCTACTGCGGCGATATCCGGTAAAAATGTTGACATCTCCGGTTATTTCGTAGAAGGCGTTCCAACCGTGATTCAACGCACCCAAGCAACCTATCACGGGGAACACATTCAATTTTCGATACTTCACAGTTTCGTTGGTTCACAGTTTAGCGATGCCTTGAACACGGTGAACATCAATAGCAATGGCTCCATCGGAAAAGTGCCAAGCTATGGCTTAATCGACATCAATTTCATTTATTCGTTGAGCGAACACTGTCAAATTCGTGGAGGTGTAAACAACCTACTCAACAAAGCTTATTATACCAAGCGTCCTACAATGTATCCCGGCCCCGGAATTTGGCCTTCCGACGGAAGGGGTGCATCGATCGGACTGAACCTCAGTTTTTAATTTTTAAACGCCAACGTAATTTTTAAACCACCAGACTCGGGATTTTTGCCAGGAGTCGGCTGAACTCCCTGCAGATTTTGTATAATTGCATCTACATTTTACAATGAAACACCTAAAATCATATCTTTTCACGGGCTTTATGCTGGTGTTTGGTGTCAATATTCAAGCGCAAACCGACATGGATGGTTTGATGATGGCCAAGCGAAATCTTTGTGGAGGGGTGGTTTTGGGACAAGCAAAATGGGACCATTACTGGGAAGGAACGCTATACCGCAACAATTTGAACATTGGCACGTTTCAATCTCAAATGGCGATGGCCATGGCCAATTACGGCGTTTCCAACAAATTCAACATCATTGCATCAGCCCCCTACATCGAAAACCATTCAACGGCAGGGACTTTGCGGGGCCAGAAAGGCCTCCAAGATTTGTCGGTGACTGGCAAATGGGAGTTTTTTGGCAAAGGCTACAAGCATGCCTATGTGAGTTTGTTGGCCCTTGGAACGGTAACCACTCCATTAACCAACTACGTGGCCGATTACTTACCCTTGGCCATCGGCATGCAAAGCAGAACGGCGTCAGGCAAACTCATGATGGATATACAAAGAAACCGTTGGTTTGTGACCGCATCCGCACAGTACACGCAGCGTGGAACCGTAACCATTGATCGCGAAGCCTATTATACCACGGAAATGATTTACAGTCATCTGGTAGACATGCCTTCAGTATTTTCTAGCAATGTGCGATTGGGCTACAGAAAAAATGCAGACCTCATCATTGAAGCGGTCTATGACCGCATGAACACCCTGGGTGGTTTTGACATTCGCAGAAACGACATGCCGTTTTTGAGCAACAACATGGAAGCGTCGCGCATCGGCCTGAATTGGAAGTTGCCCGTACCCAAAATCGCAGGCATGAGTTGGATGGGCAACGCCACTACTACCATCGCCGGTCGCAACATGGGCCAAAGCCACATCCTCATGATAGGCCTTGTTTATCAAGGTGAATTCAAAGCAAAAAACAGCCCCAAGAAATGAAATCATTAAAAATCATGGGCGCCGTAATGGTCGCCGTCGCATTATACATCGGCTGTAAAACTGACGTTGTATCAGAAAACAGTGTATTTCCTGCGTTAGAACCCTTGAATGCCGACACCAATGCCGGCACTTGGAAACCCATATTGTTGAGCAAACCCGATGAATTTGCCGTGATCAACCCCATTGCGGTTACTTCGGCCGATTACAAATTGGAGTTGCTCGAGATCAAAAGTCGTCAAAACAACATCACAGACGAGGAACACGACTTGATGAACTATTGGAGTGCCGGCGTGGTACTTCGTTGGAATGAAATCATGCGAGAATTGGTAGCCAAATACAATTTGCCTCCATACCAAAATCCGGATGGCACCTACCCCATCCCGAGTGCTGCAAACCCCTTGGCCTACCCTTTCTTCCCTTTTGCCAATCCACCTTACGCCGCCCGCGCTTATGCCTATTTGTCGGGCGCCCAATACGATGCATTGGTGGCGGCTTATCACTACAAATCCAAATTCAGAAGACCGCGACCCGCCAAAACGGATCCATCCATCAAGCAATTGATTCCGATGACGTCTGATTTCGTTTATCCCTGTGAAGAGGCTGTTGCTGCAGGTGCTTCGGCGGCCATCCTTACATTGATGTTCCCCGGTGAACAAGAATTCATCCAAACCAAATTGACAGAATGTACGTCGGCCCGAATTTTGGCCGGTGGAAATACCCGGAGCGACATTGATGCGGGAGTTGCCCTCGGCAAGGCAGTGGCAGGAAAGTTCATTGCCCGTGCCAGAACCGATGGAGCCGGAAAAGCCGTGGGTACCCCAGATTATTGGAAATTTTTGAAAGAACGTACCGAAGCCAAGGGAGAAATTGCTTGGTTGAGTCAGGAAACTCCTGCACGTCCACCCATGCTTCCCTTGTTTGGCAAAGTGATGAGCTTCTTAATGGATACCACTGAGGTCATCAATAGTCGTCCAACTCCACCCCCATCAACCAATTCAGCGCAGTTCAAAAAGGAGCTCGAAGAAGTGCTGTGGTTTAGCCAACACCCAGACCGCGATCGGATGAAGGTGGTTCACTTTTGGAGCGATGGCGCTGGAACCTACGCCCCTCCTGGCCATTGGAACGACATTGCTTGCGAGGATTTTGTAAAGCAGCGTTGGAGTGAAGCCCGTTGGGCCAGAAACTTGGCGTTGTTGAACTCGAGCATGTTTACCGCAGCGGTTTGCTGTTGGGATGCGAAATACTACTATTTCAACCCACGACCTTCTCAAATGCACCCCGATTGCAAAACCTTGACAGGATTGCCCAATTTCCCGGCGTTTACCAGTGGCCATAGCACTTTCAGCGGTGCAGCCGCGGCATTCCTGAGTCACGTTATACCCAATCAAGCATCGAAATACATGTCTATGGCCGATGAGGCCAGTAAGAGTCGTTTGTGGGGTGCGCTTCACTATCGCAGCGACATCGAAGTAGGCATGGCGATGGGTTTAGCCATCGGTGGCAAGGCAGTTGACCGTGCCAAAACAGATGGCGCTGAGTAATCAAACGGATTTCCCCGAATCCTGACTTATTTTCGCGGGGCGATGCCGTCGTCTCTGAACACCGAAAACCAAATAAAGCTTTGGGCCCAAGAATTGGGCTTTTTGGCTTGTGGTTTCGCTGAAGCAGGACCCCTGAAAGCGGAGGAAGCAACCCTTAACGGTTGGCTAGACCATGATTACCATGGAAACATGCAGTACATGGAAAATCACAAGGAAATGCGTCTTGACCCTACCCTGTTGGTACCAGGTGCGAAAACGGTCATTTGCTTGGCTTTCAACTACTATCCCATCGACAAAAACGAGGCAGCGGCCTCATCGCCTGATTTCCAGGAAACGCTAGGACAGCAAAACGAGATAAATCATAAACCGTTGATTGCCAAATATGCCTGGGGCGACGACTATCATCGGGTGGTGAAAGACAAGTTGTTCGTGCTGATGGATCGCATCAAAACCATCGCCCCGTCATTCGAAGGACGCGCGTTTGTAGACAGTGCCCCGGTGATGGAGCGGCAGTGGGCCGTGAAGGCGGGTTTGGGATGGATTGGTAAAAACAGTTTGCTGTTGCGCAAAGGGGTGGGCAGCTTTTTCTTTTTAGCCGAAATCATTTGCAATCTGGAACTTCAGCCCGATGAAATCCAAACTGATCACTGTGGAGCCTGTACCGCCTGCATCGATGCTTGTCCAACCGATGCCATCGTGCAGCCAGAGGTCATCGATTCTCGTCGATGCATTTCGTATTTAACCATAGAAAATAAATCATGGCCTACTGAGGTGGTGGATGAATCATCCGATAAATTCAACACCGGTGCTTGGGCCTATGGATGCGATGTTTGTCAGGATGTATGTCCATGGAACCGCTTTTCCACTCCGCATCAAGAACCTTTGTTCAAGCCACGGGAAATGGTGGGTTGGTCGCATCGTGAATGGGAAGAAGCTGTGCGGGAGCCCGCGCGCATCAAACCCCAGTTAAAAAATTCACCCATGCAGCGCGCGGGCCTCCCCAAACTGTTGTCCCAAATTACCTTGGCCCTACAAAACACTAAGCCACCGGCAAAGTAATGGTGAAGGTGGTCCCCACTCCCTCTTTCGTTTGGTAGGTAATCGCCCCGCCCAATTGCTCCACAATCTTGCGGGAAATCGCCAAACCCAACCCCATGCCCGAATTTTTCGTCGAAAAATTCGGAGAGAATATTTTGTCGCGCAGCGACTCAGGAATTCCCTTGCCATTGTCGCTGAACTCCACAATCACCAATTTGCCCTGAATCTTTAATTCAGCCGCAATTTCACCCGTCCTACCCTCAGGAATGGATTGAATGGCATTCTTCAAAATATTGGTAAATACCCGACCCAATTGCAATGGATCGGCCATCACCCGCACATCGTCTTTCACAAATTTCCAATCGATGGGCATATCGCTCTCCTTGCCCAACAACAATACAGCGTCCGACACCACCTGTACCAAATTCACATCCTGCAATTTTGGCTCCGGCATCTTGGCAAAAGAACTAAATTCCTCGGCCATTTGCGACAAAGAATCAATCTGACGGATCAACAACTCACTGGTTTTCTGGATTTTATCCTTCAGATTTTCGTCGTTCCGTTGCAAAGAGAACTGCAAATGTTGCAACGACAACCGCATCGGCGTCAGCGGATTTTTAATCTCGTGAGCCACCTGTTTGGCCATTTCACGCCACGCACCTTGTCGTTCACTCTCCGCCAACAAATTCAGACTGTTCTCCAACTCCACAATCATTTTATTATACTCTTTCACTAACAGTCCAATCTCATCATTCTTGTCCCATTCCAAAGGCTGGTTCCGCTCGCCAATTTTTACCGACGCCAACTGCTTACGAATCAAATTCAACGGCAAGGCGATACGCTGAGCCACCAAATACGCGATCACAATCATGATTGCGAAAACCAAGGCAAACAAGTTGATGATGGTTACCGCGTATTCAGAAATGTCGCGGTACAAATCCCGCCTGTTCGAAAAATAAGGCAAATTCAAGTAGCCTTTCACCTGCAAATCTTTGTTCAACAATGCCGTATAAGAAGAAATGTAATCCAAATCGCCCAGATTCTCATTCACCAGCGATGTAGACGATCCCAACGCATCCATTTTGCGGTAAACCGCCGGATTCATCAGCCTTCCGCGCACACTCTCTGCTATCAACCGATCGTTCGTAGACACAAGCAATGTACCGTCCGCGCGATATAAGTTGATATCCGTGTTATAATACTCCGCCAAATCATACACCAACCCCGTTTGATACTTATCATACACCGCATCAATGTTGATTTTACTGTTCAACTTCGAGGCAATCTCATGGGTCTTCTGTCGCAATTCATCTTTCTGACTCTCCGAATAATTGCGCACGAAGTAGTTGACGGTCACAAACAACACCACCAAGAATGTGGCGAATACCATCCATGTCACGTACAACTGCAATCGATTGGAGATGAACAACTCTCCTTGATTACCCAAT
>JBANFU010000050.1:0-8987 GCA_037975865.1 Bacteroidota bacterium | reverse complement strand
TATTGAATTAAGTTAACTGATTCGATTTTATACTGCGATTATACCAGTACAACCACTTTGTTTTTTAAAACTTCCACGAGACCGCTTTTGATTTCAAAAGTTTGGGTTTCGTTTTTGTCTTTGATCTCGATACTACCCGATTTCAAATTGGCAATCATGGGTGCGTGGTTTTCCATCAACTGGAAGCTACCGTTGACACCTGGAAGGGTAATTACTTCCGCATCGCCACTGAATAGGGTATTATCGGGGGTCAATAATTCAACAAACATGGTGATTAAGCGTTAGCGTCTTCCAACAATTTCTTACCTTTTTCGATGGCATCTTCAATGGTACCCACCAAGTTGAATGCTGCTTCTGGGTATTCATCCACATCGCCATTCATGATCATGTTGAAGCCTTTGATGGTTTCTTTGATGTCAACCAATACACCAGGGATACCGGTGAACTGTTCAGCAACGTGGAAAGGCTGAGACAAGAAACGCTGTACGCGACGTGCGCGGTGTACAACCAATTTGTCGTCTTCGCTCAATTCGTCCATACCCAAGATCGCGATGATATCTTGCAATTCTTTGTAGCGCTGCAACAACTCTTTTACGCGTTGAGCACAACCATAGTGTTCTTTACCCAATACATCCTCACTCAAGATACGGCTGGTTGAATCCAAAGGATCCACCGCAGGGTAAATACCCAATTCCGCAATCTTACGAGACAATACAGTCGTAGCATCCAAGTGCGCGAACGTAGTTGCTGGCGCTGGATCCGTCAAGTCGTCCGCAGGAACGTAAACGGCCTGCACAGAGGTGATAGAACCACGGGTGGTTGATGTAATACGCTCTTGCATCGCACCCATCTCAGTGGCCAATGTAGGCTGGTAACCTACGGCACTTGGCATACGACCCAACAAAGCGGATACCTCAGAACCTGCTTGTGTGAAACGGAAGATGTTGTCGATAAAGAACAAAATGTCTTTACCCGCACCTGAACCATCACCGTCACGGAAATATTCAGCCACAGTCAAACCGCTCAATGCCACACGAGCACGGGCTCCTGGAGGCTCGTTCATCTGACCGAATACCAGCGTAGCTTGGCTGTTTTTCAATTCTTCCATATCTACGGAGTTAAGGTCCCAACCGCCATTTTCCATGCTGTGTTTGAACGCTTCTCCATATTTAATAACGCCAGATTCAATCATCTCGCGCAACAAGTCGTTTCCTTCACGGGTACGCTCACCCACACCGGCAAATACAGACATTCCAGAGTATGCTTTTGCGATGTTGTTGATGAGTTCCATGATCAATACGGTTTTACCTACACCGGCACCCCCGAACAAACCAATTTTACCACCCTTTGCGTAAGGCTCCAACAAATCGATTACCTTGATACCGGTGTACAGAGGCTCTGCACTGGTGCTCAAGTTGTCGAATGTAGGCGCGGGCTGGTGAATACCACGTCCGTTGTCCTTAGAGAGTTCTTGCATACCATCAATGGCATCACCCACTACGTTGAGTAGGCGTCCACGGATAGACTCACCCACGGGCATGCGAATGGCATCGCCAGAATCCACGCAGTCAATTCCACGACGCAAACCATCGGTACCATCCATCGCAATGGCGCGTACCATGTTTTCGCCCAAGTGCTGCTGTACTTCGAGCACCAAGATTTGACCGTTGTCTTTCGTAACGGTGAGAGAGTTGTAAATTTTTGGAAGGGTTGATCCGGGTTCGTTGAAACTTACATCGACCACAGGACCAATGATTTGAGATATTTTACCTACGTTGGCCATCGTGAATTTTCGGTGCGCAAAAATACACAAAGGTTTTGCCATCTCCAAAGGTTTTGAAAAATAGTTGCCGCGCGGGGTGAAGTAATTTTCAGGTAGGGGTGATTTTAGTGATCTAGCCTGCCCATTCGGGAGGAAAATTCCGTGTGCCACGCAAAAAATCGTTAACTTTGCAACTTTATTCATGGATCGTAATACAGTCATTGGCTTTTCCCTCATTTTCCTCATCCTGATAGGGTATTATTGGTACACTGCGCCAACGCCAGAGCAACAAGCAGCATTTCAACGTCAGCAAGACAGTATCGCCAAAATCGAGGCGGTGAAAACTTCGAGCAGTGCCGCAGAAGGCAGCCAAAGTCCTGTGGCAGCAAAACCGGCTGTGGCCACTGATTCTGCGTTGGTGAATACGCTCGGCGCCATGGCGTCGCAATTGAAAGGCGAGTCTCAGTTTATCGCCCTGAAAAGTGATCAGTTGCAGGTAGACATCCGAACCAAAGGAGGAAACATCGGTAAAGTGCTGTTGAACAATCACAAGCGCTCCGATTCGTCTGCCCTAGAATTGTTGTCGAACTTGGATCAATACAACCAATGGTTTTTCGAATTGTATACCGCCAATGGCGCCTTGAATAGTGGTGATTTTTATTGGAATGTTGTGAAGCAATCGTCCAACAGCGTTACCCTGCGTTTGGGTGATTCGTCCAGATACATCGATCAAACCTACACACTCGATAGCAAAGGTTACACCGTAAAGCACTCCATTGCTTTGAAAGGCATTGATGAGTTGGTGAAATCTCGTACATCCGGCATCAAAGTATTCTGGCGTGCACAATTGCACAAGCAGGAGCGCGACATGAAATGGGAGACTCAGAATACCACCGTGGTATACAAAATGGTGGGTGAGGATGCAGATAAATTGGATGTGGCCAGTGCCGATGCAGAAGAGCTCAAAAACAACCTCGAATGGGTGGGTTTCAAACAGCAATATTTTTCGGCCATCATGGTGGCAGATTCAGGTTTCTCTTCCGATGCCAAAGTTGCTTGGAAAGAGACCAAAGAACCCGGTAAAATCAAGGATTTACAAGCCGAAGTTTACTTGGATTACGACCGTCAAGCCTTCAAGGAATATGGTTTTAATTACTACTTCGGTCCAAACCAATACTATACCATGCAGGAAGCGTCTGTGGGAAAAGCCAACGCAGGCATTGAACGCATCATCCCCTTGGGTTGGGGTATTTTCGGTTGGGTGAATCGCTATGTTGTAATTCCCGTTTTCCACCTGTTAGACGGCGTAATTGGTAGCATGGGTGTCATCATCTTGTTGTTGACCATCATCATCAAAACGGCACTGCTGCCCTTGGTCTACAAATCCTACATCAGCACCGCCAAAATGCGTATTCTGAAACCTGAGTTGGATGCGATCAAGGAAAAACATGGGAACGACATGCAGAAAATGCAACAAGAAAACATGGCCATGTACCGCAAAGCCGGTGTTTCGCCACTGAGCGGCTGTATCCCTGTGTTGTTGCAAATGCCCATTTTGTTTGCCATGTTCCAGTTTTTCCCCAATGCTTTCGAATTGCGTCAGAAAGCCTTCATGTGGGCCACTGATTTGTCTCAATACGATGGCCCGAGCCTGGGCTTTAATATTCCTTTCTATGGCGATCACGTCAGTTTCTTCACCTTGTTGATGACGGTTTCAACCCTCATTTACACCCATTTTAACAATCAGTTGTCTGGGGTAACCGGTCAGATGAAATACATCGGATACTTCATGCCGGTGATTTTCTTGGGCGTGTTGAACGATTATGCAGCCGGTTTGACCTGGTATTACTTCGTGAGTAACATGATTACGTTTGGTCAGCAATGGGCGATACGCAGAACGGTTGACGATGCCAAGTTGCACGCACAAATTGCTGAGAATCGCAAAAAGCCCGTCACCAAATCCAAATTCCAACAGCGCATGGAAGAAGCGATGAAAGTGAGTCAACAACGTGCTGCGGCTCAAAAGAAAAAGTAAGGCTAACAACGTGCGGTGTACAAGTTACCCGCCTGGGCGGTAACGAGTCCTTTGAGTTCTAAATCGAGCAGGGTCATGGCGATATGACTGGCCGACCACTCCGTTTTTTGCAAGAGTTCATCGGGTTTCTGAACACCGGAGATCAACCATTCCATGACTTGTTTTTCCATGGGGTTGAGGTGTTCAAATAGGGATAATTGGGCGGCCGTTGGCTGACTTCCGGAGTCCGCCGTTGAATTGTTTGTCCAACCCATGACCTCAGCAATATCCTGAACATCTCGCGCCATGTGGGCCATCTGTTGTTTGATGAGAAAATTACAACCCTGGGATGCGGCGTCGGTGGGTCTGCCAGGTACGGCAAACACTTCGCGATTATAGCCATGGGCGATGCTGGCTGTAATCATAGAACCGCCTTTAACACCGCTTTCCACAACGAGCAAGGCATCACACAACCCAGCCACGATGCGATTGCGCTTTGGGAAATAATCGGGGTGCATTTTTGTATTTGCCGGGAAGTCGGAGAGCAGTCCGCCATGGTGCTCTATCATGCTCAAGGCAGCATCCCGGTGGGTGGAAGGGTAGATGTGGTCCACGCCGTGGGCCAGTACTGCGAAAGTGGGGATATGGGATTGCAGGGCTGTTTTGTGGGCGATGATGTCGATGCCATAGGCTAGGCCGCTGACAATGGCGATGTTGAACGCCGCCAATTGTTCAATCCACTCCTTCGTAAGGGCTGCGCCCTGAGGTGTGGGCTTTCGGGTGCCCACCACACCCAAGATTCTCGGTCCATTCCATGGAATCTCTCCCCGGGAATACAACACCAACGGCGCGTTGGCCAATTCTTTCAAGCGGTAAGGATAGGTGGTATGGTGAAGGGCTGTGGCACGGATGCTGAGTTTCTTGTGGGTTTCGGCGAGCTCGCGAGCCGCCTTACATCCATTGTCTTTGCTCATCTGTAGCTGGTGTGCCAATTTCAATGGGATGCCGCTCTTGCCCTGCCAATCTGATTTGTGGGCCAAAAAAACACTGCGCGCATCGCCAAATTGCTGGATCAAATGTTTGCCCACTACCGGACCTATTCCGTCGCACAAACTCAACTCCATCATCGCGATGGTCTCTTCACAATACCCCAGGGAAAACATAAGTTTCCCAAAGTTAGGTTACTCGTTCAATTTGAGAACGGCCATGAAGGCACTTTGGGGAATATCGACATTGCCCACGGACTTCATGCGTTTTTTACCAGCTTTTTGTTTTTCCAACAATTTTCGCTTACGAGAGATGTCACCACCATAACATTTGGCAGTTACATCTTTGCGCATGGCAGACAGCGTCTCACGAGAGATGATTTTGGCACCAATCGCAGCCTGAATGGCAATTTCAAACTGTTGCCGCGGAATCAAATCGCGCAGTTTCTTGCAGATTTTGCGACCCAAATCTTGGGCGTTGTCGCGGTGAATGATGGCACTCAACGCGTCAACTCCTTTTCCGTTGAGCATGATGTCCATCTTAACCAATTTGCTCTCTTTGTATCCCAACGGAGAGTAATCGAAGCTGGCATACCCCTTGGAAATAGACTTCAAGCGATCGTAAAAATCGAACACGATTTCGGCCAAAGGCATCTCAAAGTTCATTTCTACGCGGTCGCTGGTCAGGTAAATTTGATTGGTCAAAATGCCTCGCTTATCCAAACACAAGGTCATGATGGGACCTACATAGTCGCTCTTGGTAATTACGCTGGCGCGGATGTAGGGTTCCTCTACGTAGTCGATTTTTTCTGGCGGAGGCAAATCGGTGGGATTGTTTACCAAAACGGTTTCTCCCTTGGTGGTGTAGGCAATGTAGCTTACGTTCGGAACCGTGGTGATGACGGTCATGTTGAACTCGCGCTCCAGTCGTTCCTGGATGATTTCCAAGTGCAACATCCCCAAGAAACCGCAACGGAATCCAAATCCCAAGGCCGCAGAACTCTCTGGTTCAAAAACAATGCTGGCATCATTGAGCTGTAATTTGCCCATCGCCTCGCGCAATTCCTCGAAATCTTCGGTATCTACGGGATAGATGCCCGCAAAAACCATGGGTTTCACATCTTCAAACCCCTCAATGGCAACCGCGGCAGGGAGGGCTTTGTCTGTGAGGGTATCGCCCACTTTTACTTCTTTGGCATCTTTGATGCCCGAAATGATATAACCCACATCGCCCGCGCAGACTTCGTTGCGCGGACTCAAATCCAATTTTAAAATGCCCACTTCATCGGCAAAATATTCGCTGCCGCCATTCATGAATTTTACGTGTTGGCCTTTTTTGATTTTGCCATCAATCACGCGGTAGTAAGCAATGATTCCGCGGAATGAGTTGAACACAGAGTCGAAAATCAACGCCTTCAATGGGGCATTGATGTCGCCCTTCGGTGCGGGAACACGGGCCACAATGGCTTTCAAAATGTCGTGAACGCCCTGACCTGTCTTTCCACTCGCAGGAATGATACTGTCTCTATCACAACCAATCAAATCCACGATTTCGTCTTTTACCTCTTCAGGCATCGCACCGGGCAAATCAATTTTATTCAACACCGGAATGATTTCCAAATCGTGCTCCAGGGCCATGAATAAGTTGCTAATGGTCTGGGCTTCGATCCCTTGAGAGGCATCCACAATCAACAAAGCCCCTTCACAAGCGGCAATGCTTCGACTCACCTCGTAGCTGAAATCTACGTGACCTGGGGTGTCGATCAAATTCAAAATGTACTTCTGTCCATCCAATTCATAATTCATCTGGATGGCGTGGCTTTTGATCGTGATGCCTCGCTCGCGCTCAATGTCCATGTCGTCTAGCACCTGAGCCTGTAAGTCGCGCTTACTCACTGTGTTGGTGTATTCGAGCAATCGGTCGGCCAGGGTGCTTTTCCCATGGTCGATGTGGGCAATGATACAGAAATTACGAATGTTTTGCATGAAGCGTGTAAAAAGAACTACAAATATAACCCTTCGCGGGCAAGGTTTTGTTTGAAATTCTTGATAGACTTTCTACTGTTGCGGTCCCGTTTTGTTGCCCCTTTTGCGGCCTCAGTTGCGGTCCCGTTTTGCGGTCCACTTTTGTGGCACTCTGTTGGGGTTATGCTTTGAGTTGTTCTACGATGGCGAAGACGGCCGGACAAATTTCGAGGTTGTGGTGTGCCAATGCCAAGTGGGTGTGCATCTTGCGGTGGTTTGTGTGGGGGAATTCCCGACAGGCTTTCGGTCGGTCTTCGTAGACGGAACAAGCGTTGTCCTCACCCAAGAACGGACAAGGGGTATGTTGGAAGCAGTACAGCCCGTCTGTGTCGATGGTGAGGTATTGCTGTACAAAATCACCGGGTTTCATTTTTAATCGCGATGACAACCGTTCGATGTCTTTTTCAAACAGCATGGGCGACGTGGTTTTACAGCAGTTTCCGCAGTTCAGGCAGTCTATTTTACCAAAAGCTTGGTTGTGCAGTTTCTCGAATTGCTCGTCGAGGTCGCGCGGGGGCTTTTGTTTCAACTTTTTCAACGTGGCCCGCATGGCTTTTCCCTGTTGATGCACCTTTTTACGCAGCGCGTCAACCGCCGGAATTTCCATGGGTTTGCTCTCTGGTTTGGGGTGTTTGAAGGGATTGCTCATGGTCGTGTCAGACGTTGTATTTGTTCAGCAATTTGATCATGACTTCCATGTCTTTGGCATAGGGGGCCTCAAAACAAAGCGGGGTGCCATCTAGGTCTTGGAGCGACAGGGTTTTGGCATGCAGGGCAAATCGTTGAATCAGCGGGGAATCAGTTCCGTGCAGTTTTCGTTTTACCCAGGAGAGCATGGGTACTTCGCTACCATACAGGGTATCGGCTGCGATACAGGCGTTTTGCGATTGCAGGTGAACGCGAATTTGGTGTAATCGGCCTGTTTTGGGTTCACATTCCATCAGGGTAAAATGTCGGAAGACTTGCAGCGATTTAAACCGGGTTTGGGCGGGTTTGCCGTTTTTGCGGTCGATTTTGATTTTGCCCACTTGTTCTGCCAGGATGGGAAGGTCGATCCACAAATCTTGAAAGTGCAACTGTCCATTGACCACGGCGTGGTAAATTTTCTGGACTTTGCGGTGTTCAAATTGCATGGAGAAGTGTCTGTAGGCCTCAGGATTTTTAGCAATCAGCAATACACCAGAGGTTTCACGGTCGATGCGATGACACAGGATGGCATCCGGCCATTGGCTTTTGGCCCATTCTTGTACCGAGATGGCGGTAAACTTACCCCGTTCTGGGAGAGAGGGGACGTAAGGGGGTTTGTTGATGGCTACCCAATTGTCTGTTTGCTGCAAAATTTGAATTTTGCCTATGTGGGGCCCGCGCTTGCGCGGGTCCGCTACGGGTTCATCATCGTCGATAATCTCAATATCGTCTAAGTTGATCATCTGTGCGCGATCGTGGGATTAGTTGGATTTTAAGCTCAGGCGGATGCGCGACAGTACATTCTTGGTCTGCTGTGGAAAATCTCCGTCCATCATCCAGTTGTAGTAGCCGGGCTCGTTGAGCAATACGTCTTTTACGGTTCTACCCTTGTGTTTGCCGAAATTGAAGATGACGTCGCCTTTGTCGTTGAATACCAATCTGCCGGCCAAATCAGCCAACAGGTCTTGTCCGGTGAGTTTGTGGAGCCCTTCGATTTCTTGGGGTAAATCTTGGTATTTGCTCATTTGGGCACGGATGATTTCCCAAGTGGCCACGGTATCGGCTTCGGCACTGTGGGCGTTTTCCAGGTCGCGACTGCAGTAAAATTTATAGGCTGCGCTGAGCGTTCGGGGTTCTTTCATGTGGTAGATGCGTTGAGCATCAATGAATTTGCATGAACGAACATCAAACTCGATGCCGGCGCGGAAAAATTCTTCCACCAGCATCGGGAAATCAAACTTGTTGGAGTTGAATCCACCAAAATCGCAGTCTTTGAGATAGGCGTGTAACTCGGCAGCCATCATTTTGAATGAAGGTTTGTCGGCCACGTCCGCATTGGAAATGCCGTGAACGGCCGTAGCGCCCGCGGGGATGGGTATGCCCGGGTTGATTCTGTAAGTGCGAATCTCCTCGCGCATGTCGGGGAATACCTTCAGCAAGCAAATTTCTACGATGCGGTCATGGGTGACACTCACACCGGTGGTTTCCAAATCAAAAACGACCAAAGGCCTGC
>JBANFU010000041.1:0-13909 GCA_037975865.1 Bacteroidota bacterium | reverse complement strand
ATACGCGATGGCCCAGCGGGGCACTTTGGCGGTAAAGCCCAGTTCCTCCTGATATCGCAGCGAGTTGACCTTAATTACAACGCCGTCGGTGTCAAATCCCAAGTCGTGCCTGGCCACATCCCAGCGTTTTAAAAACGCAAATACTTCTTGGATGTTGCCGCAGGTTTGGCTGTGGTCCGCGGTTTTGATGCCCCAGGATTTGGCTTTTTGCAGCGATTCGCTGTGTGTAGCGAATGGGTTCTGGTCTGATAGGTAGTGGTATAGGGTAATGTCGAGTGGTCGTTTTGCCACTTCTTTCGGGTCTTTGATTTTGAGCGATCCGGAAGCCACGTTGCGCGGATTGGCGTAGGTGGGTTCACCGTTGGCCAAGCGTTGCTCGTTGAGCCTGTCGAATCCCTTGCGGTGCATGAAAATTTCGCCCCGAATCTCAAAGGAAGCAGGGAAATTCCCATGGAGTTGCTGGGTAACGCTTCGAATGGTTTTTACGTTTTCGGTGACATCATCGCCTTGGAATCCATCCCCGCGGGTGACGGCTTGTATTAATTTTCCGTCCTCGTAAAACAGCGAAATGGCCAAGCCATCTATTTTGAGTTCGCAGACGTATTCGATGGTTTCTACACCGAGCGACTTGCGGACGCGCTCGTCAAATTCCAGTAGTTCTTCTTCGGAGTAGGTGTTTCCGAGCGATAACATCCGTCGTTTGTGCGGTACGGTTTTGAATTCCTCGAGCAGGCCGCCGCCCACCGTGCGAGTGGGGCTGTTGGGTAAAGCCAATTCGGGAAACGCTTTTTCCAATGCCTCTAGCTCTTTGAGTTTGAGGTCGAACTGCTGGTCCGAAATCACAGGCTCTGCCAACACATAGTACCGATAATTGTGGTCGTTCAGTTCTTGGCTTAGTGCGATGATTTTGGCTTGTGCTTCGGTGCGTTCCATGGGTGATTTTACCATGCCAAATTACGCTTTGCGATTGGGACGACGGAAATTTGGGGCTTACGAGTTATGCACAATTTCGACATTATTTGGGCCCAAATTTTCGGGTCAGCGACTTTTGTGGTTACTTGCATCATCTTTTATTAAACATGTCAAATTTATCTGTTGCCCCCAACCACGTAGTAAGCATTTCTTACACTCTTTCACTTGCCAATGGCGAAGTTGCTGATTTTGCAGACGCAGACCAGCCTTTGGTGTTCATTCATGGCATCGGCCAAACTTTGGAAGCCTTTGATGCGCAATTGGATGGCTTGAATGTGGGCGATGGTTTTTCTTTTTCGCTTACAGCGGAAGAGGGCTACGGCGTTCATGATGCCGGTTGGATTGTAGAATTGCCGCGCTCAGTATTTGGTGGCGATGATGTTCCTGCTGATATTTTGCAGTTGGGTGCGATGTTGCCCATGCAAGACCAGGATGGCAATCCCATGGATGGCAAAGTGATTGAAATTGGCGACGAAACGGTGAAGATGGATTTCAACCATCCTTTGGCGGGCGAGGCGTTGAACTTTACGGGTTCGATTTTGGCGGTGCGTGAAGCTACGGCCGACGAGTTGGATCACGGTCACGTGCACGGCGAAGGTGGACATCACCACTAATTGCTAGTATTCACGTTTTGTTGATTAATCCTCAAACCGCGGGTCGGTTTGATAGGGTAGTTTTGTCATTCGCATCACTTCGATGTTGAAGACACCATAATCTTCTGTGATTTTTCCCCAGATGCGGTATACGCCCCGCCCGTTGAACGGATTGGCCCTCACCGATGGGGGGAAGTGTATACTGTCGAAATACTGTCCGTCAGCATCCAACCAAGTGCCGAAGTTCATTTCTTTGCCGCCCACAGTTTTGGTGGGTTTTACGGTGACGAGATAGCCTTCGATCACCGCATTTTTGTGCAGCATTCGCTGAAAATGTCGGCCCCGAACCTTAGACAGGTGGGGCATGGTAGGATCGTGGGGATAGGGCGCTCCTTGGATGAGGTGGAAGGGGTTGGTGAGGGAAAATCCCAAGAGATTCCGTTCGTCGTGGGCGACTTCCAACCAGGAGTCTTCCAAGCTGGGCAGTTGGTATTCTTTGGTGGGTTCTAGGAAGAGTTTTTCTGTTTGGGCGACGGCTTTTTTGGAGGCGTAGAGGGCATGGGCTTCCCACAGGAGGGCTTTTCTACTGCGGTTCCACGTGCGGCAGGCCCCAATGTGTATCAAGGTTTTGAATTGTTCCAGTCCTGGTTCTACGCGTTGTTTGAAATCACTGAGAGAAACAAAGGGCCCTGCCGCACGCCTGGCCGAAAGCAAACGATGTACGCATTGTTGCTCTAGGCCATCAATCAATCCCAAACCCAGCCACAGGGTTTTTCCTTGAATGCGGGTGAGGACCTCACTTTCGTTGATGCAAGGCGCTTCGATGATGGCCCCGCTTTTTCGGGCCGCATGCACGTAAAATTCAGTGCGGTAGAATCCTCCGAAATTGTTGATTACCGCCGTGTAAAATTCCAAGGGGTAGTGGGCTTTGAGGTAGAGGCTTTGGTAGCTTTCTACCGCGTAGCTCGCACTGTGTCCTTTGGCAAAGCTGTAGCCGGCAAAACTCTCAATTTGGTGCCATACCTCTCGCACCAATTCGGGTTTGTGTCCTTTCTGTATGGCGGAGGCGAAAAACGCATCTTGTACTTTTTGGAATTCTTCGCGGCTGCGAAATTTTCCGCTCATGCCCCTGCGGAGTACATCGCTTTCTCCCAGTCCAATTCCGGCGAAGTGGTGGGCGACTTTGATAACATCTTCTTGGTATACCATGATGCCATAGGTTTCTGGCATGAGGTCCCACAGTACGGGATGGGCTTCGCTCCGCTTGGCTGGCTCCACATGTCGCTCTATGAATGCCCGCATCATCCCGCTCCGGGCTACGCCCGGGCGGATCACACTGCTGGCCGCCACCAAGGTGAGATAATCTTTGCACTTGAGCTTGCGCAGCAGTTGTCGCATGGCTGGACTTTCCACATAGAAACAGCCTGTGGTATGTCCGGTTTCAATGAGTCGCTGTATGATGGGATCGTTTTTGAACGCGTGGATTTGGTGGGCGTCCACGGTGATGCCCTGGTTTTCTTGCACGTAAACAACCGCATCTTTGATGTGTCCCAAGCCCCGTTGCGATAGGATGTCAAACTTGGCAATGCCCAAGTCTTCGGCTTCTAGCATGCTGAATTGCACCACAGGAAAGCCTTTGGGTGGCAAAAAGGTGGCACTGTAGTGGTGGATGTGCTTTTCAGGAATCAGGATGCCCCCTACGTGGATGCTGAGATGGTTGGGCAAGTTGTGGATGCGGTGAGCGTGTTTGAGCAACTCCTGATACAAGGAAGGATGGTCGTCTTCACGCGTATTGTGTTCTCCTTTTGTTTGGCTTACTACACTCCCTGCGGTAGAAGTCCCGGCAGTGGTTGCGGACCCCGCAACGGCGGTTCCTCCCGACCGGCCTAACGTGCGATTGCGGATGCCTTTGCCAATGCCTGGCTGAGAATAAACATCAGCTTTGCTGGGGGTGTACGCTTCAAAGGTGGCATGGCTGTAGTAGGAGGTTTTGTTCAATAGGGCGTCGATCTCCGCTTTGGGTAATCCGTAGACTTTCCCCAATTCCCTTACTACGGCGTTGGTCTGGAAAGTGCTGTAGGTGGCCAGCAATGCCGCCCCATGGGCTTTGTACTTCTCCAAGATATAGGCCGTGACTTTGTCGCGATCCTGCCAAGAAAAATCGAGGTCGAAGTCGGGCGGACTGCTCCTGTGCGGGTTAATAAAGCGTTCGAAGTAGAGGTCAAGGTCGATGGGGTCTACATCGGTGATGCGCAGGCAATATGCCACCATGGAGTTTGCACCAGAGCCGCGGCCTACGTAAAAGAAGTGGTTTTCGCGGGCGAACCTGCAGATGTCCCAGTTGATCAAAAAGTAGGCGGTGAACCCCAGCTGATAGATCATTTGCATCTCTTTTTCCAGTCGCTGCGTGGTTTGAAAGGTGTAGTTGGGATAGCGATAATGAAGTCCTTCCGAGGCCAATTCCCGCAGCATACGGAAGTCTTGGTCGGGATCCCCGGTGAAGGTTTTTTTGTTTTGTTGAATGTTCCATTCAAAAGTCCAAGCGCAGCCTTCTGCGAAGGCCTGCGCTTGGGTAATCAAGTGTTTCGCTGTTACAAATTTTGAAAAAATTTGTCGCAGCGGCTGCCATTGCTGCCACGGCTTCGCCGTGGCGCCCTCCGGCAATTTCGACAGCAAACAATTGTGATCGATGCAACGCAATAACTTGTGGGTCTCAAAATCAATCTCGTCGCGCACCGTAATCGTCTGTATCGCCAACAATCGATCCACCGGCAAAGGCCGCTTCCATAGCCGCAGCCGATCCAAGCCCCCCCAAGGAATGCCAAACCCCCATGCCGAAACCTCAGTCCCCATGTCTGATAGGCTTTTTGGCCACCCCCATAAGCGCTCCAAAGGATAAATCACCCGCACGCCATCCAACACCGGTGCAACCTCCGGAAATGTCAACCCTGCCATCAAATGCCCTGAAAGAAACCCGTTCATCGAGGCAAAGCCTCGCTGCGATTCGCAAACCAACAAATACAAATGCCTGTCCCCATTGCGAATGTCACACCCCACCAACGCCTCTATGTGCTTGCAATCCCTCGCCGCCCGCAAATAGTTGCTCACCCCCGATACATTGTTGATGTCGGCCAGTAAAATGGGGACCTTTTGTCGCATCGACATCGCCTCTGATTCGCACCGCTGTACAATTTCCTCCGGCGACATCATCCCGTAACGCAAACTGAAGAAAGAGTGAAAATGCACAATCATGGCCCCGAAACACTATAAATGATTAAAAAATTGACAATTATTTGCCAACAAAATAGACAAAATGAAACAGTACGCCAAAAAAAAGGCGCAGATTTCTGCGCCTTTTTTCGATCATGTATTGCAAAGCGCTGAGCGCCTTACTGTTTCACAAATTTCAATGCACCGCCTTTGCCATCGCACAGCAAATAAACGCCGGCGCTCAAATCAGCCACGGAGATTCGGGTGTTCTCGCTGGCCGAAACAGCCAAGCGCTTCAACACCTTGCCCTGCAAATCGCACACCTGCAATTGCTGCAATCCCCCTTGTATAAAACGAACGTCCAAATAGTCCACGCAAGGGTTGGGAGAGAGGCTGCCCAACGCGGTAATTCGATCCTCAACACCCAAGATGCCAAAAGCCACCATGTTGGAATTGATTAACGTACTGCCAGCCGTGTCGCAAGCGGTTTTGCCTTTGATGCCGATGTAGTAACGGTTTTTTCCACTCGGTGGTGTCAAGTCGCTGTACGATTTCACCGTAGAGGCCACCGAAGCAATCGGTGTGAATTTGCCCGAGTTGTTGCTGCGGTAAATGACGTACGTGTTCAGTGGGAAAATCCCAATGTAATCAGACCAGTTCAAATTGTTTTCTCCATTGACCCCTAAGTTGGCCGTGAGATGCAACGTGGTGTGGGCGTAGTAGCGCGACATTTCATCGCGGTTGTTGCAAGAGTCAATCGCTTCGATGTAATACGTAAAAGGACGTTGTTTGGGATTGACCTGCGTGTCCAAGAATGATCCCGCCGTGGTTAAGTCGGCATCGCCTATCAAATCGAATTCACCGGCAAAGTTCGACTCGCGATAAATATTGTACAAGGCCGTTCTCTTGCCTGGGGTAACAGACCATACCAATTTGTTTCTGCCAGTAGCGCTGTCAACGGTTACCATACACAAGGACTCCACACTGGGGGTTAGTACTTTTACGTTGATGGTGTTTGATACCAATCCGCAGCCCGATGCTGAATCCAAGGCATAGGCATTGATGGCGCCCGAGCCACCCACTTTGATTTTGTTTGATTTGCTATAATAGGGATTCCAAAACAGGCTATTGAAACCGTATTTTGTGGTCAATTCCAATTCTACAGAATCTCCAAAGCACACCACGGTATCGGAATTGGCACGAATGGTTAACTGCTTCAATGAATTCAAAATTACCTCCAACACTTCAGAAGTGTCCACACAACCAATGGCCGATTTTACCACAGCATAATACTTGCCGGCTTTGGTTACAGTAATGGTATTGGTAGAGTCACCTGTGTTCCATCGCACGGGCGCCGTGGAATAAGAATACAAGGTCACCTGTCCGCCCTCACATAGTCGTGTGGGGTTGGTGAAACTGCCACTATAAGCCTTAATATAGGCATCGTTCACGGTGATGAAAACCCCGGCGGTGGTATCCACACAATTGTAGGAACTGTCGTAAGCATAGGCCTGGAAATAGCCATTAGAACTCACCACCCGAGATTTGCCATAATATCCATCGGTCCAGAAAATGTCGGGATTACCCGTGCATGAAACGCTCAGTTGAACGGTGTCGTTACAAGTTGTGATGGTGCTTTTTGTGGTGGTTAGTTCCAGCTTGAACTGATTGTTATAGCAAGGGAAACCAAGTCCTTTGATGCCTTGTGCTTGCGCCGCATTGGCCGAAAAAAGAACAAGGATGAAGGTTGCAATGACTGAAAACGTATATCGCATAGTAGATTTTGACATGATTAACATATGCCATTGTTCTTTGGTTTTGTCGTTCGTCGATATATTGGTGAATTCCATCACTATACAACATATCGCTATCTTTGAGCGTTAAACGATCATGGAAGGAGCAAGACGATTTCGGAACCTAGGAATATTCGCATTGTTCCTGATAAGCTTCGCGCTGCGCGCTCAGCATTTTGCACCCATTGCAGTTGGCAATTACAGTGGAGTACACGCAGCCAAAGTTAACCCCGCATTGACCGCTCAATCGCCCTATAAATGGCATGTCAACATCATCGGTGCCTGGGCCAATGTTAACAACAATTACATCAACCTACAACTGCCTTATTCGGCCTACCATACACTCTTTAATACCATGCCGGATCAGTATAAAACGGTCAACGGCAACCCGCGTTTCGATTCGGCTTTTTTGTATGAGGACCTCAATCGCAAGCGGAAATTCGCTGGATTGGGAGCCATGGCATACATGCCCTCCGTGTTGTTTCAGTATAAAAAGGTGCACATTGGATGGTTGAACGATGCCGTTGTGTTGGGACGCGTCTCAGGGATCAATGAACCGCTGGCCTATGCTTTCAAGCGGGAATTGTCATACAATAAACGGGCGTTTAACTATTTCATCCTCGATAAAAATAATAATTTCAACCTCGATCGAAGCGCTGCCAGCGTCAATGCCTACGTGTCGTCCGGAATCAATGTCTCCTTCAGTCGAGATTTACCGTGGAAACAAAAAATGATGTTCGGTGCCACCTTGAAAAAAGTATGGGGATTGGGTGGAGCCTATGCCAAATGGGACGACATGCAAGTGCACAAAGTGAGTCAGAACATCGTTAACTTCGATAAAACCAACATCCACTACGCGCTGTATCAGGGTCGGGGACGTGGGACAGCCATGGATTTGGGGTGGGGTATGATTTATCACAAGCCCGATTACAAACAAAACGGCGATTACCTCAAAAAGCACAAACAATATCGTTACAAGTTTGGACTCAGCTTGTTGGATTTGGGTTCTGTTCGATACGATAATGTGCAAGCCACAGACATTGTGAATGCAACTACCACCACTTGGGATGCCACCGGATTTCGGGATCAACTGATTGCGGCCGATCCCAATGCCATCACCTTGGCCCCCATCAATGGCATCTTTCAATCGGTGTCGGGCTATTCAACAGACACCCGCACAGAGAACATCGGTTTGCCCACGCGATTCATCGCTTCCGTGGATTACCAATACAGCAAGCGGGTATTTATTAATTACCAAGTGATGCAGAGTTTGCGGGGCCGTTTTACCCAGCACATGCGCTATCAGAGTTATGCGATGATCGCTCCACGATACGAAAAGCAAAAATGGGAAGTGTCGGTGCCCATTTTGTTGGAGTACGACTATCGCAGCCTTCGCGCGGGATTTGCCCTGAGAGCTGGGTGTTTTTACATCGGTAGCAACAGCGCCCTTAATTTTCTGTATACTCGCAATGTGCGCGATGCCGACATCTACTTTGGTTTCACGATTTCTCAGCTCAAAGGCACTAAAAACGACTGGTTTATCCGTCGTAGAAAAGAGGCTGCCGAACAAAAAGACAACAAAAAGCCCGACTGCGAAAAGATGTAGTTTTTACCGCAGGGGTGCAGTTTCGGTTATTCCGAGCACAGCAATGAGGTTTGTGAAACCATTACATCGCCCTCGAAGCAGCGCAAATAATAGAGTCCTGCAACACCCTCAAAAGTGAATCCATCGTCAATGAGGTTGCTGCGCATCACCCGGGTCACCAATCGGCCGGAGGCGTCTGTTATGTCGCAGTACGACCAGCGACTTTCGCTGTAGATTCGGAGTCGTTGGCCTGTTTTGACGGGGTTAGGGAAGGTTTTGCAGGGAGTGAGTAAGAGATTTTGGGCCGATAGCTCACCGAGGGTTATATCTTGGTAGTGTTGTGAAAAGCAACTGTCTCCTTTTTGTGTGATGTCGTGGAAAATACGTACGGTTTGGTTGCTGAACGAAGTCAAGTTGGTGGTGGGTTTTGGCGTTGTGCTAATCCAGCCTGGTGCCGATTGAATATACCAAAGGTGATCGCCGGTGGTGTCGACGGGTGTAAACGTGTACTGCGGTCCTTGGTTGCTCATGGTGAAATTGGCATTGGGTAAGGGGTTGACCTGTATGCGTGCTTTCGCTGAGTTTGCGACACATCCTTTGGCGGTGACACCCTGCAGCCACAAGGTATCGCCATTTTTGACAACCACTTTCGTTACGCCACTCAACAAACTGGTAATGGCGCTTACTTTTTTGCCGTTTTGAATGACCCAAGCACTTTTTACCGCGTTGGTATCACATTCGTTGGCAAACCAAACACTGATTCCGCAAGTAACATTGGGGGATATCGTGTCTAAATTGTGTTTTAATTGGTTTGCGCTGATGGATTCAGCGACCCAACTGAGGCTTTTTTGGGTGGTGCCGCACACAGTTTGCGCTGAGTCTAACACCGCGAAATCGATTTTTCCCGAGGTTGATTTGATGTCTACCTCAAAAGAATCCATTTGTCCCTGCGCCACGCCATTCTTCCAAGTGTGGTATTTTGTTGGAAGACCCTTCAATTGAATCATGGCCTTACTGCCCACACACAGCGGCGTGGTTGTCCATTCCGCGCTGTAATTAATGGGGGTGCACGACTTGGTGGTGGCGTTGAAGCGAGCAATCGGACTTACCATGCAATCGTTGTTGATGCTGTATTGAACCCACAAGGATACCGGCGATTTATCGGATCGTGTAGCAACGGCAAATTGGGTGTCGAGTCCATTGTTTCCGCTGTTGGTCCACGTTTTCCCCGAATCTTTACTACAACTATATTGGATGGCCAACGGCTGAGCTTTCCATCGGAAGACCACTTGTGTGAGCTGGGAGTCGATGCCTGCAAGCTGCGGCGCAAAAGACGAGTCGACCACGGTATAACTCAGCGACAACGGTATGCTGACGCAGCCATTGCTGCCTTTGACCCAAAAACGCTCTTTGGGGTTGGCCAGTTTCGCAGTGGTTGTAATCAAGGTATCGCCCGAAAACGGTCCGCTGCTACCCACGGATGATACGGAATCTCCTTTGTTTAATTGGGCTCTCCAAGTAATGGTGCTGTTCACGCAGTAGGGCTTGTTGACCCAAAGACTCACGTTCGCGATGGGTTTGGGGTTGACCAAAATTTTGATGGGGTCTGTAAGGGTAGAGCATCCCTCCAAGCTGGTGGCTAGGTTGTAATAGGTGCCTGTATCCTTGAGGAATATTGTGGTTTTGGTGCTGTTGTTGTGTAACCACTTTTGTTTATAGAGCGTTGTGTTCAAGCCTGCTACACTTACTTTGAGTGAATCGCCGCTGCAGAGGGTGCTTGTACCTTTAGGATTGGTGCTGGCCTTCGGCGGAGAGGTATAGGTGGTAATGTTTAACGTAACGGTATTTGATTTTCCGTAGGCGTTGGTGGCCGTGAACAATAGGGTGTGTTTACCTGCCGTTAGGGTGAGGGTGGGGTTTTGGGCAGTAGACAAACGGGTGTTGGCTCCTGTGGCGGGCTTTTCTTCCCACAAAAAGGAGGTGGGTGTATTGGTTGCACTGCCTTCAAATTTGGTGCCGTTGGTACAAGAAACAGGGTCGGCCACTTTCGCTGATGCTACAGGCAATAAGGTGGAAGGCGTGATTGTAAAGTCTTTCTTGTAGATGTAATCGCCGTTGTCGCTGCTATTGTTGTTGGTAGAATTTACATTGACGTACAATTTTACTTTGCCCACGTTGGTTGAGGGGGCTTTCCACTTAAACGTCCAAGCCGTGCTGTCGGTGGCTACACGCGCCGATCCTGTGGTTGTTTGTCCGATGTAATACCTCGTTTTTCCTCCGATGGAAGTGGAGCTGGTGCTGGTGCGACTATCCGCGGTAGAAAATGTGCCTGCTGCAGCATTGGTGGTGTCCAGGGCAGTGAGTTGGAAGCCAAATTTTGAAATCCCTGTTTCTGCGTAAGTGAGGGTAATGGTGTAGGTAGAATCCGGCAGGTATCCTGTGCTGGGAATATTGCTCTTCATTCTGATTCTGTTCCACTGGTTGCCTGAGGTCACCAAACTATACGATGCATGACAACTGGTGCAATTGCCCTCGGAAATGGCTCCGGTATAGCCGGGATTGGAACCGCTGGTATAGGAAATGACGTCGCTGATCAGCGCTACACTTAAAATCAGAAACAAGTATTTGATGTATTTCATGGTGTGAATGTTAGAACAAAAATAGGTGGGTTTCGTTGCCCCGATGGTTTGATTCGTGTCAAAGTTAAAAATGAAACAAACGAAGGTTGATTAGGTTAGAATTTAAGAAATGGAAAGTTTCTATCGGTCTGCCTTTGTTGTAATTTTCGATGTTTATCGTTCTGTTGCCCACCTAAGTCGAAGCGGCCCGCAGGGCCGCATCAATATCGCTATCTTTGCATTTATGAATCAATGGATTGCTGCAGGCTTGCTCTGTTTGGGAATTTCAGTCCCCGCGCAAGGACAGTTGGTGCGATACAACCTCGAGCAATGTATCGAGCAAGCACTCAAGCAAAATATCGATGTGCAGCTGTCCATGCTGTCTGAATCCCAGGCTGAATTGTCGATGAATCAAGCTAAAAGTGGATTTGCCCCCGATTTGAGTGCTTCGGCCGGACAGTTTTACCAATCTGGACGGAGTATCGACCGGTTTACAAACCAGTTTGTTCAGTCGACCATCGGGTCTAACAACTTTCAATTGCAGGGTTCTGTATTGATCTATGGTGGCGGACAAACCCAAAATAATTTCAAGCAAGCCAAAAACAATTGGATGGCATCGCAATCAGACTTGGATGCGGTAAGACTTTCGGTGATCTTGCAAGTTTCTGGTGCCTACGTGCAGTGTTTGCAGGCCCAAGAGGCGGAAAATGCAGCCCAAAATGCAGCAACGGCGAGTAAGGCGCAATTGGATCGCGGACAGCTGTTGTACGATGCAGGTGGCAGTAATCGCGGGGTTTTGTTAGGGTTGAAAGCCCAATATGCCAATGATTTGGCCACGTTGACCTCGGCCCAGAACAACAAAAATGTGGCGCTTCAAAATCTCAAACAGCTGATTCGATTGCCCCAAAATCAGTCGTTGGAGCCCGTGACGGAGTCACTGGGCGACATAGAATCTATTTTCCCTTACACGGCCCAACAGCTGGTGGATTCCATTTTGTACAAACGGCCAGATTACAAAGCCGCCAAGTATCGTGTAGCTTCAGCGGAATACGGATTGCGGGCGGCCAAAGGCGCCTTGTTGCCTACGTTGAGTTTGGGTGGTAGCGTGAGTACGGTGTATTCCGACAATGCCAAAAACGTAGACGGAATCTCGGCGGTGGGATTCTCGCCCATCGGTCGGGTTCAGGGCACCAACGAAATCGTGGAGGCGCCCAAATTTGAATACCAAATGAGTACCATTGGCTTTGGCGAGCAAGTCACAAACAATTTTGGTCAGTCGCTGGGAGTGAATCTTAACGTTCCCATCTATTCGGGAATGCAGCGTCAGAATCAGGTAAAATCGGCCGATGTCAACTTACTCCGGGCGAGATTGAACTTGGATCGCATCGAACAGAACGTACAAAACGAAGTGCTTACCGCGTTCAATAATTATCAAAATGCCGAAAAACGATATGCGGCCAACAAAGAAAGCCATGAATTGCAAAAGCAAAATGAGCAGTATGTGAAGCAGCGTTTGGATGCGGGTGCTGCCTCCTATTTTGAATATCAGGTGGCCTATGCCAACACCCAATCGGCCTATCAGAACTACATTTCAGCCAAATACGAGCGCGCGTTTCGTCGGCTCGTGTTGGAATTTTACCTGTCCCCCAATGTTAACACCCAAGCGGTAGCCCCAGAAAGGCCATCGCTCGATAAATAATATCATTGCAAAGAATCAACCCATGACAAAAAAACGCATACTCTGGATCTCTCTATCGGCGCTCGTCGTTCTCATCATCTTGGCGATGGTGCTCAAGGGAGGTAAAAAGGATTTGGAAGTGGAAACCGCCAAAGTGGAATCGCGCACAATCACAGAAATAGTGAGTGTCACCGGTAAAATTCAACCGGAAAGTGAAGTGAAAATCAGTGCCGATGTCAGCGGTGAAATCATTGATATGTTGGTGCATGAGGGCGATAGTGTAACCAAAGGACAGCTGTTGTTGCGCATCAATCCGGAGTTGTACGAAACGGCGATGTCGCAGTTGAAGGCGAATCTCGACAATGCACGCGCCGCGTTGGCAGGGGCAGAAGCCCAGAGCATCAAAGCCAAATCATCGTTTGATCAAGCCAGTGCCAACTACAAAAGACAGCGAAAGTTATACGATCAAAAGGTCATCAGCGACCAAGAATGGGAAAATGCACAATTGCAATATGAGGTGGCCAAAGCCGATTTTGAAGCGGCTGGTAAGTCGGTGTTGGGCAGCAAATTCAACGTACAGAGCGTGGCCGCGCGTTTGGAAGAGGGGAAGCGGAATTTGGGTAGGACAAGCATTTACGCACCGGCATCGGGCATTGTAACTCATTTGACATCGGAGAAAGGGGAGCGCGTTGTAGGTACCGCTCAGATGGCCGGAACAGAGATTATGCGCATTTCCAATATGCAAATGATGGAAGTGCAAGTGAACGTAAACGAGAACGACATTGTACGCATTCACCGTGGTGACAGTGCCGATATCAAAGTGGATGCCTATGACGGTCGGGTGTTTCGGGGCGTAGTGACAGAAATCGCCAATTCGGCGGTGTTCAATGCGGCACAGAACATGAGCGATCAGGTGACCAATTTTGTGGTGAAAATTCGACTGGTGCCCTCCAGTTACTTGGATTTGATGAAAGAGGGAGAATTCCCCTTTTTACCGGGGATGACGGCCAGCGTGGATATCAAAACGAAATCGAAAAGTGGCGTAGTTTCCGTGCCCATTTCAGCCGTAACCACCCGGAATCCGTTGGTGGGTAAGGAGTCCGATAAATCCGCTGAAGGCAAATCGGGTGTACAAACGTGGGTGTTTTTATACAACGGAGGCAAAGCCAAAGCCGTGGAAGTGAAAACCGGTGTACAAGATCTGGATTTTTACGAAGTCGTGAGCGGTTTGAAGGTGGGCGAAGAAGTGGTGTCAGGCCCGAGTATGTCTATCGCCAAGACCTTAAACGATGGCGATAAACTGAAGAAGAAAAAATAATTTTACACAAAATTGTAGTTTTGTGGCGTTGCTAGGTTCGATAGTGGATGGCAAATCCATTTCGATGAAAAGGGAACTTCGGTGAAAAACCGAGACTGTACCCGCAGCTGTAACTCCATATCAATCAGAAGATTGATGTATT
>JBANFU010000018.1:0-5030 GCA_037975865.1 Bacteroidota bacterium | reverse complement strand
TGGAATGGCGTAATTGAGAATTTTGACGTGGCGGAATTGAAGAAAGAAGCCAAAGCCAAGTTGGATCAACTGGCAAAAGAACAAGCGAACAAGCCGTAAGGCAAAATTGGTCGATTTCATATGGTTACAAAGGGGCGGCAACGCCCCTTTGGTTTTTTTCGTCTATCTTCGTTATGAACCCCTTCATTATGAGACGATTGATACTGTTCACGCTGTCTGTTTTCCTGTCGCACGCGCTCATCGCTCAACAGCCGATATGCTCTTCGCAAACGGAAACCAAATACAATACCTTTGAACTTAGAGGAACTGGGTTTTCCAATGTGAATCCATATGGTGTTGGTTTTGCAAAATCAGGAGGGTATTGGGTTGGAGGATTGATTACACAGTCTACAGGGAATGTCGATTTTTTTCTCTCAAAATTCAATGATACCGGCAAATGTTTGGTAACAACCGCTTTGGGGTCGAACGCCTCAGAAACAGGGTATCCAATTCCGGTGTTTCCCACCCGTGATGGTGGTTGTTTGATTGCTGGTAGGAATAACGCAACCTATGAATTGGCCTCGATATCCAAAGTGGATAAGAATGGCCAATTGCGCTGGACACGTCAGTCTCCAGCCTCAAGGACCGGAGTTTATGACGCCTTCAGGGGCATACACGTAGATGAGGGAAACCGAATTTTTGCTGTAGGCACAGGCATGCAATTGACGGGCAAGGCCAATTTGTTGGCGGCACTCATCGACTCCAATGGCAATGAAATTTGGTTAAATAACTTTGATTTTGGAGGGGCGCAGCACCATTTCAATGCCATTGCCAAAACCGACTCCATCTACACTGTTGTTGGTTGGTGTACTTTCAGCGGTAGCATTTCTCCCATTATGGCGCAGATATCGGAAACAGGACGGTTTGTGCGAAGCAATTATTATCCAGCAGGGAATACCACGACGTTTAGTGATGTGCTCATTTCTCCTTCGAAGAAAATCTATACGCTTGGTTACGCCAGTACGGTTTCTGGCCAACATTGTTATTTGACATGTTTGAAAATGGATGGTACAATCCTTTGGCAAAAAGCCATTGGTTATGGGGGTGATGTGGGCAATAAAATTCTGATGGACGACAATCAACTTTGGGTATCCGGACAATCTTCGAATTTAGGGGCGTCTAAGCGGGAGTATTTTTTACGATTGGATACGGCCGGCAATTTGTTGCAGTATGGTGGTCTTTTTTGGGATGCGTACAGTTTCTCGTCTAAGCATCAGGGGTGGAGTATCAATCGGAGCCATAGCGGCGGATTGGTTGCTGTGGGAGTCGATAATCAGGTGTCTGTGCCCCATTACAACCTGATTTTCGGGAATCCATGTCAAACCATCAACTGTGGATTCAATTCCATCACATCGCCAAAGAATCAATCGATGAGTTTGTCGCGCCAAGTACTAAGTTGTACAAAATCGGATAACGGAGACCTTACTTCCGAGACATTAAATGAACAGTCTGTCACGTTTAGCACGGCATTGAATTGCACAAAGAAATGCAATTTCAACAACCAAAGAAAAATACCCATGGCGGCAGAAATTTGTAATTCAGGAGGGGATAAAGTAGTGGCGAATGCGCGCAATGCAGACTACAAATACCTTTGGCACGATGGGGATACTTCGGCCAGCAGAGAGTTTACCAAAACGGGAATCTACTGGGTGAAAACCTACAATGATTGCGGTAGTAGGCAGGATACATTGATTGTAACAGGCTTGGATGCCCCTGTGAAATCATCATGGCCGGATTCGCTCTATTGCTACAAAGGATGGACCTATTTATGTGCCATCAATCCCATCAATCAAACCACCATTACTTGGGAAAATGGAAATACTTCGTGGAGTCGCGCCATCAACACCCCCGGAAAGTATTGGTATGAAATTAATAATCGCTGTGGGATTTGGAGAGATACGTTGGTGATCACAGAGGATTTGCCTCCGAACTCTGTTTTGCCCGATGTGATCAGTGGTTGTAATGGTAAGTATGTATTGCTCGATGGAACACAGCAAGGAGCGGGCAAGTTTCAGTATCGTTGGGAGGATGGTTATACAGGATCGTCGCTGTGGGCCACCAACAACAGCCTAAAGATTTTGAAAACGTCCAATGTTTGTGGAACGATCATCGACACCGTGACGGTCGTGTTTTCTGATTGTGAGTGTTTTTTCTTCGTTCCCAACGCGTTCACACCGCGATCAAGTACAGGTAAAAACGACGGCTGGAAGCCGGAGTTTAACTGTCCGATGGACGACGTATACTTCAGTATCTACTCTCGCTGGGGCGAGTGCTTGATTCGTAAACAGCCCATTTCCATTCCTTGGGATGGATACTACCGCGGCGATTTGGTGCAGGAAGGCGTTTATGTGTATATCATCGATGGGATTTACGATGATCCCCAAAAGGGAGGGAAGCAAATTAGAAAAAGTGGTACGCTCTTGGTCTTAGATGGCGGGAAATAGGGTGCCCCATTAACAAAAGAGAGGGGGCGCCATGGCGCCCCCTCTCTTTTGTTAATGGGGCACCCTATTTCCCGCCATCTAAGACCAAGAGCGTACCACTTTTTCTAATTTGCTTCCCTCCCTTTTGGGGATCATCGTAAATCCCATCGATGATATACACATAAACGCCTTCCTGCACCAAATCGCCGCGGTAGTATCCATCCCAAGGAATGGAAATGGGCTGTTTACGAATCAAGCACTCGCCCCAGCGAGAGTAGATACTGAAGTATACGTCGTCCATCGGACAGTTAAACTCCGGCTTCCAGCCGTCGTTTTTACCTGTACTTGATCGCGGTGTGAACGCGTTGGGAACGAAGAAAAAACACTCACAATCAGAAAACACGACCGTCACGGTGTCGATGATCGTTCCACAAACATTGGACGTTTTCAAAATCTTTAGGCTGTTGTTGGTGGCCCACAGCGACGATCCTGTATAACCATCCTCCCAACGATACTGAAACTTGCCCGCTCCTTGCTGTGTTCCATCGAGCAATACATACTTACCATTACAACCACTGATCACATCGGGCAAAACAGAGTTCGGAGGCAAATCCTCTGTGATCACCAACGTATCTCTCCAAATCCCACAGCGATTATTAATTTCATACCAATACTTTCCGGGGGTGTTGATGGCGCGACTCCACGAAGTATTTCCATTTTCCCAAGTAATGGTGGTTTGATTGATGGGATTGATGGCACATAAATAGGTCCATCCTTTGTAGCAATAGAGCGAATCCGGCCATGATGATTTCACAGGGGCATCCAAGCCTGTTACAATCAATGTATCCTGCCTACTACCGCAATCATTGTAGGTTTTCACCCAGTAGATTCCCGTTTTGGTAAACTCTCTGCTGGCCGAAGTATCCCCATCGTGCCAAAGGTATTTGTAGTCTGCATTGCGCGCATTCGCCACTACTTTATCCCCTCCTGAATTACAAATTTCTGCCGCCATGGGTATTTTTCTTTGGTTGTTGAAATTGCATTTCTTTGTGCAATTCAATGCCGTGCTAAACGTGACAGACTGTTCATTTAATGTCTCGGAAGTAAGGTCTCCGTTATCCGATTTTGTACAACTTAGTACTTGGCGCGACAAACTCATCGATTGATTCTTTGGCGATGTGATGGAATTGAATCCACAGTTGATGGTTTGACATGGATTCCCGAAAATCAGGTTGTAATGGGGCACAGACACCTGATTATCGACTCCCACAGCAACCAATCCGCCGCTATGGCTCCGATTGATACTCCACCCCTGATGCTTAGACGAGAAACTGTACGCATCCCAAAAAAGACCACCATACTGCAACAAATTGCCGGCCGTATCCAATCGTAAAAAATACTCCCGCTTAGACGCCCCTAAATTCGAAGATTGTCCGGATACCCAAAGTTGATTGTCGTCCATCAGAATTTTATTGCCCACATCACCCCCATAACCAATGGCTTTTTGCCAAAGGATTGTACCATCCATTTTCAAACATGTCAAATAACAATGTTGGCCAGAAACCGTACTGGCGTAACCAAGCGTATAGATTTTCTTCGAAGGAGAAATGAGCACATCACTAAACGTCGTGGTATTCCCTGCTGGATAATAATTGCTTCGCACAAACCGTCCTGTTTCCGATATCTGCGCCATAATGGGAGAAATGCTACCGCTGAAAGTACACCAACCAACAACAGTGTAGATGGAGTCGGTTTTGGCAATGGCATTGAAATGGTGCTGCGCCCCTCCAAAATCAAAGTTATTTAACCAAATTTCATTGCCATTGGAGTCGATGAGTGCCGCCAACAAATTGGCCTTGCCCGTCAATTGCATGCCTGTGCCTACAGCAAAAATTCGGTTTCCCTCATCTACGTGTATGCCCCTGAAGGCGTCATAAACTCCGGTCCTTGAGGCTGGAGACTGACGTGTCCAGCGCAATTGGCCATTCTTATCCACTTTGGATATCGAGGCCAATTCATAGGTTGCGTTATTCCTACCAGCAATCAAACAACCACCATCACGGGTGGGAAACACCGGAATTGGATACCCTGTTTCTGAGGCGTTCGACCCCAAAGCGGTTGTTACCAAACATTTGCCGGTATCATTGAATTTTGAGAGAAAAAAATCGACATTCCCTGTAGACTGTGTAATCAATCCTCCAACCCAATACCCTCCTGATTTTGCAAAACCAACACCATATGGATTCACATTGGAAAACCCAGTTCCTCTAAGTTCAAAGGTATTGTATTTGGTTTCCGTTTGCGAAGAGCATATCGGCTGTTGAGCGATGAGCGCGTGCGACAGGAAAACAGACAGCGTGAACAGTATCAATCGTCTCATAATGAAGGGGTTCATAACGAAGATAGACGAAAAAAACCAAAGGGGCGTTGCCGCCCCTTTGTAACCATATGAAATCGACCAATTTTGCCTTACGGCTTGTTCGCTTGTTCTTTTGCCAGTTGATCCAACTTGGCTTTGGCTTCTTTCTTCAATTCCGCCACGTCAAAATTCTCAATTACGCCATTCCA